>DXBL01000271.1 GCA_019116555.1 Candidatus Pseudomonas excrementavium | reverse complement strand
CGCAGTTCACGCCTGCTGCGTCGTCCCGAGGTGCGCGAGGCCAGGGAAGACGAAGATGATGACAGCGATCCCGGCATCTTCATGGTGCAGGCCGACGAGCCGCATCAACATGCCGAAGACCCGTTCGGGCTCAATCGGCCGGTGGACAAGGACGAGGACATCAGCGCCGATGACTATGGCGACATGCTGTCCGAGCTGTCCGAAGCCCGGCTGGTATCGACCCCGGGCCGGTCGAAGGAAGTGCTGATTTCCGATGACCCGCCGGATAGCAATACCACCATGCAACTGAAGACAGCCATCCACGAGCAGCAGGGTCTGCGCTACCCGGAATGGGACTACCGCAGCCAGTCCTACCGCCAGCCCGGCGCGACCTTGCATGTGCTGCCCAACCTGCCTGGCTCGCAGCAATGGGTCGATGCGACTCTCGACGAACACCGCAGCCTGCTGAACCAGATCCGCCGCCGCTTCGAAATGCTCAGCGCCCAGCGTGTAACCCGGCGCAAACAGCTGGATGGCGACGATATCGACCTGCAGGCCTATATCGACAGCTACGCCGACTTCCGCGCCGGCGGCAGTCTTTCCGATGCCCTGTACCAGACCCGCCGCACCGCCGAACGCAACCTGGCCATCACCCTGCTGATCGATATCAGCGGCTCGACCGACAGCTGGGTCTCGACCAACCGGCGGATCATCGACGTGGAGCGCGAAGCTCTGCTGTTGGTCAGCGTGGCGCTGGACGGCATGGGCGAGCCCTGGTCAATCCAGGCGTTTTCCGGAGAAGGGCCAGACGCCGTCATCGTCCGCCAGATCAAGGCCTTCGATGAGAACTTCAGCAATGACGTAGCGCTGCGCATCAGCTCCCTGGAACCTGAACACTACACCCGCGCCGGCACCGCCATCCGCCATGCCACCCGGGACCTGCTGCAGCAACCCGCCAGCCACCGGCTGCTGCTGGTGCTGTCCGATGGCAAACCCAATGACAAGGATATCTACGAAGGCCAGTACGGCGTGGAAGACATGCGCCAGGCCGTCACCGAAGCCACCCTGCAAGGCATCTCCGCCTTCTGCCTGACCATCGACCGCCAGGCCCCGGCCTATCTGCCGCGCATCTTCGGCGCCCAGCACTATGCGCTGCTACCCAAACCCGAGCTGCTTCCCACCGTACTGCTGGACTGGATGAAACGCCTGGTAGTGCACTGAGCTGGAAGCAGACTTTTGTGGGAGCGGCCTTGGCCGCGAAGCTTTTCTGCAAGCCCCCTTCGCGGGCGAGCCCGCTCCCACAGTAGCCTGCCTGGGACGGTCGAGCGCCACTCGACCAAGGGAGTGGTCTGAAATATTCACATCGAGCTGCGCTCGGTGCTCCCAAAGGCCGCGGTTTGTAAGTTGTCCAACCGGTGCGCAGCGGGTTGCCTGTGGAGAAAGCTACTTCTTATCCCCAGCCAATCCCAGCCGCCCATGCCACTCCGCCAGCGACTCCTGTGGATAACCATCGAACTGCTGATCCGCCGGCGCCAGCTGCACTTCCACCCAACCGGCCTTGGAGCCGAGCATCAGGTGCGTATGTTCCGGCGGCACCGGCAGGTCGGTATCGATAGCGGAAGCAAAGGGGTGAATCAGCTCCGGCCATTGCGGGTCGTACAGCCAGAGCGCGCTGCCACATTCACGACAGAAGTGCCGTTCACCGCTGCTGGTCTGGATACTGCCGTCGGGTTGTTCGATCCGTGCGTGATACACCGAGATCGATTCCCGCCCGCTGACCTGCAGGCTGCGGGCGTCGCCGCCCAGGTTGATGGCGTAACCGCCACCGCCTTGGGTCTTGCGGCAGATCGAGCAGTAACAGCGCTGATAGGGGTAAGGCTGGGCGCTGTCCAGACTGAAGCGCACCGCGCCGCAATGGCATGAACCGTCAAGCTGCATGGCGCTCTCTCCCCTGCTTCAGGCGACCATCAGATCACACCACAGGCAGAACGCGCCCCGCCACCGCCCAGTGGCTCAGGTGTATCGGCATGGTTGTCACCGCCAGCGTGGATCATCAGGGCGCGGCCCTCGATCTCCTCGAGTTTCTTGATACGCGGCGCCAGCACCGGGTAATCCGCCGTGCCATCACTGTTCACATAGAGCGCCGGCAGGTCGCCCAGGTGGCCGTCGGCGTAGGGCCCCAGGTGTTTGCCGGTTTTCTGCGGATCGTAGTGACCACCCGCCGCCTGCGCCGCGGTCGGCTTGCCGTCTTTCTCGGCCGCTTCGCAACTGCCGTTCTCATGCACATGGAAGCCATGCACGCCCGCTTCCAGGGATTTCAGTTGCGGCGTGAACAGCAGACCGTGATCGGTCTCGCTGATCTCAATAGTGCCGATGGATTCCTGCTTGCCGTCGGCGTTGACCTTGTTGATGGTTACTTCCTGCGACGCCGCGTGGACGGTACCGGCCATCAGGGCCGCGGCGACTATCAACCATTTCTGCGATTTCATGCTCGTCTCCTTGGGGATGATCCTATGCATGGGACAGAGGAGCCGAGAGGTGGTTCAGGGTTTCGCCGTCAATGCGCAGCTCGCCGGTTGAACACCTTGCCGCCCAGTGTGATCACCCCAAAAATCAGCGCTCCCGCCACGATCCCCACCCCTGCCGACATCAGCGTCGGCAGCAGACCGCCGAGTACCGAGCCGATCCAGGGCAGATCCACCGTATGCTCAGCGGTGTTTTCGATCCAGTGGCTCAGGGCATGGAAGCCGTGGGTGAGAATGCCACCGCCAACCATGAACATCGCTGCGGTGCCGACGATCGACAGGGTCTTCATCAACCAGGGCGCCAGCCACAGCAGACCCTGGCCGATCTTCTGCAGCGCCGTGCTGTCGCGCTCGGTCAGGGCCAGCCCCAGATCATCCAGCTTGACGATGCCAGCTACCAGGCCGTAGACGCCCACGGTAACCACCAGGGCGATGGTGCCGAGCACCAGCACCTGGGTAAGAAAGGTCGCCGCCGCCACCGTACCCAGGGTGATGGCGACGATTTCGGCGGAGAGGATGAAGTCGGTACGCACGGCGCCGCTGATCTTGGTCTTTTCAAAGGCGACCATATCCCGGCTGGGATCAGCCAGCGCTTCGAGCTTCTGGGCGCGCCTTTCACTGTCGTCATGGAAAAACCGGTGCGCCAGCTTTTCGAACCCTTCATAACAGAGAAAAGCACCGCCCAGCATCAGCAGGGGCGTGATCAACCAGGGAATGAAGGCGCTGATCAGCAACGCGCCCGGTACCAGGATGAATTTGTTGCGAAAGGAGCCCCGCATGACCGCCCAGACCACCGGCAATTCTCGATCCGCCTTGATGCCGGTCACCTGCTGCGCGTTGAGCGCCAGATCATCCCCCAGTACCCCTGCGGTTTTCTTTGCGGCTACCTTGCTCATCACCGACACGTCATCGAGCAGGGTGGCAATATCATCTAGCAGTACAAGCAGACTGGAAGCCAAGGGATACATCCTCATCTGATCGGCAGCACAGCTGCCGGCTCGGGTTTTTTCCCAGTATCGTTCCGAAACCGGCAATGAGCCAATCCCCACCGGGGATAACCAGCCGCGCCGAGCTGCTGCACACAAGCCCAGAGCCCCGCAACATGCTACTCTGCCAGCGTTATCCTTACTGCCAGACTGTCCCATGAACGTTAGTCAAAGCCTGCTGTTACTCGCCCTGATCATCGTCGGCGGCGCCTTCCTCGCCATCGCCGAGATTTCCCTGGCCGCCGCGCGGCCACTCAAGCTGCGGCGGATGGCCGACAATGGCAATGCCCGGGCGCTGAAGGTCATCGCGGTGCAGCAGAATCCGGGCAACTACCTGACGGTGGTGCAGATTTCCATCAATGCGCTGGCGATTCTCGGTGGTATCGTCGGTGAAGAGTTTCTGACCGCCGCCTTCACCCAGTTGTTGCTACTGGTGCTGGAGCCACCGCTGGCGACGACGCTGGGCTTCACGTTGTCGTTCCTGGTATTGACCTCGCTGTTCATTGTCGTCACCGATCTGATTCCCAAGCAGGTGGCCATGGCGCTGCCGGAGCCGCTGGCAGTGTTTTCCATCGGTCCGATGCGCGCCTTGAACATGCTGTTGCGGCCCCTGGTCTGGTTCTATTCGCGTCTGGTCAGCGGCCTGATCAAACTGCTGCACCTGCCTGCCCGCCGCGATGACGAGGTAACGCCCGAGGACATCCTCGCCCTGACCGAGGCCGGTGCGCGTTCAGGATTGCTGGCGCCCGGCGAACAGCAGGCGATCGAGAACATCTTCGAGCTGGATACCCGCACCCTGCCCAGCGCCATGAGTAATCGGGACGAGATCGTCTATTTCCTGATCGATGATTCCGATGCCCTGATCCGCTCGCGTATCGCCGACACGCCCCATTCCTGCTATCCGGTCTGCGATGGCGATATCGATCACATCATCGGCTATGTGTCGATGAAGGATCTGTTCAAGCGCGTACTGCATAACGAGCCCATCTCCCTCACCGATCCGGCGCTGCTGCACAAGCCGCTGGTGGTGCCGGACCGGTTGACCCTCGCCGAGCTGCTCAAGCAATTTCGCCTGGTGGGCGAGGATTTTGCGCTGATCGTCAACGAGTACAGTCTGGTGGTGGGATTGATCACGGTGAATGATGTGATGAGCATCGTGATGGGCGACCTGGTACCGCCATGGTACGAAGAACAGATAGTGCGACGGGACGATAATTCCTGGCTGATCGATGGCGTAACGCCCATTCAGGATGTGCGCCGGGCACTGGAAATCGAGGATATTCCGCAGGAAGAGGGTTACGAAACCCTGGCCGGCTTCATGATGACCATGCTGCGCCGGGTACCGCGCCGCACCGACCGGGTGATCTGGGGCGAATATACCTTCGAGGTGGTGGATGTGGACAGTTACCGCATCGACCAGGTGCTGGCGACCCGCACTTCCCGCCACTCAAACGAAGCGGATAAAGCCAGCGCAGATAACCACTGAGAGCAGGTTTGGCCCCCGCTGAAGAGCGGGGCCAACAGCAGAGCAGTTGGCGATCAGACCATACGCCGCAGCACACCGTCCTTCTTGACGAAATGGTGCACCAGGGCGATGCCGACGTGGCCGACGATCATGATCAGCAGCAGCCAGGCGATGGAGGAATGCAGGCTGCCGATACCGGCCATCCACGGAATCTCGTCACCCTTGGCGACCAGCTGGATGCCGAAGGGAGTCCAGCCATAGCCGTTGCCGATCATGTACAGCGCGCCGGTGATCGGCATCAGGACCATGCCCGCATACAACAGGAAATGACCGATCTTGACCAGCAGTGCGGTGGCCGGGTCCTGCACCGGGCGGTTGTTCCTCTGCTTGGCAGCCCAGATGATGCGCAGCACCACCAGTACCAACAGCAGGGAACCAATAGAAATATGCCAGGGCACCAGGGTCTGGCCGACCCAATGCTCACCATCATTGATACGGTCGAAGAACTTCAGTATCTGCCAGATGATCAGCAGGCCCATCCCCCAGTGAAAAAACCGGGAAATGCTGCCATAGCGTTCTTGGGTATCACCTTTCATGTCCTGCTCCTATCTCACAATCCATCAGTTTCCATCACGGATATTGCTATTTGATTTATGGCGCCAATGCTTGCACAAGCGGCTCATCAAGCGCTTCGGCTTTTGTGTCTGAATGTGTGCAGCAGGCAGCATCGCTGGTCCTTTCAAGCGTGATCAGGCGATGCTCTCCACGATACCGCCTTCCACCCGCAATGCCGAGCCGGTGGTGGCGCTGGCCTGGGGCGAGGCGGCATAAACGCAGAGATTAGCCACCTCTTCCGGGCTGGCAAAGCGGTGCAGCAAGGTGGACGGCCGGTTTTCCTTGAGGAACAGGCCTTCCATTTCCTCGGCGGTGACTCCGCGCTCGGCCGCCAGGTCAGCCATCATCTGGACCGCGCCTTCGGTGCGGGTCGGTCCCGGCAGGATGGTATTGACCGTCACGCCGGTACCGGCGAGGACCTTGGCCAGGCCACGGGACAACCCCTGCAGCGCACTCTTGCTGACGCCGTAGTGCACCATCTCGGTGGGAATGTTCAATGCCGATTCGCTGGAAATGAACTGGATACGACCCCAGCCGCGCTCGCGCATGCCCTGGGCATAATGGCGGGACAGACGCACACCGCTCATGATGTTGACCTGGAAGAACTCTTCCCACAGCGCATCATCGATATCGAAGAATTCCCGCGCACCGTAGATGCCCAGGCCATTGACCAGGATATCCACCTGCGGTTGAGCCGCAATCAGGGCTGCGGTGCCCTCCAGAGTGCCGGGATCGCAGACCACGCCACGGGCAGCATCGCGGCCAACAGCGGCATTCACCTTCTCTACCGCGGTATTCACCCGACCCTGGTCACGACCAACCACGGTCACCTGGGCACCGGCATTGGCCAGGCCAGTGGCGATCGCCAGGCCGATACCCCCGGTAGAACCGGTAACGATGGCGGTCTTGCCGGAAAGATCAATAATCATGGTGTAGCTCCTCTAATGACTGGCAGCGGTATCAACCGAAGCGAAATGCGGAAATGGTGGTCTGCATGACCCGTTCTGAATACATCTTCTGACCCGGCTCCTCGCCGCCAGCGCCAGCAGCGACCAGCAACGGGATCAGGTGTTCCTCGTCGCCCTGCGGATGGCACAGATGGGCATGGGGGGCCTTGGCCCAGTCTCGCAACAGCTGATCACGCTCTGCTGCGGGGCTCTGCACCGCCTGGGTCAACCAGCGATCGAATTCATCGGAAATAGCCGAGAAGCGGCTGTCGCCATAGGCACGCATGTTATGGAAACTCATGCCACTGCCGACAATCAGGATGTTGTCATCCCGCAGCGCGGCCAGCGCCCGACCGGCCTGCAGGTGCGCCTCAGGGTCCAGGTCGTGACGCAGGGACAGTTGAATCACCGGAATATCCGCTGCCGGAAACATCAGTTTCAGCGGAATGAACATGCCATGGTCAAACCCGCGCTCGGCGTCCACCTGCGCCGGCATGCCGGCTCCATTGAGCAGCTGGGCTACCTGCTCGGCCAACTGCGGTTGACCCGGTGCCGGGTAGGTCAGCTCGTAGGTGTGCGCCGGAAAGCCGTAATAATCGTAGATCAGCTGCGGGCGGGCATGGCCGGTAACACTGAATTGGGGCTCCCGCCAGTGTGCCGACACCATGACAATGGCCTTGGGGCGCTGGGGCAGCGTGCTGGCAACCTGCTTGAGAAAATTGCCCATTCCCACCCAGGTAGTCGCGGGATCCCAATCCATGAAGAAACAGGGTCCACCGCCGTGAGGGATGAACAGCGCCGGTTGACGTGCAGAGTTGTCTTTGCTCACAGAAATACCCTCCAACTTTGTATGGCAACAGTATCGTTGCTGCCAATAAGTAAGAGAACGGGCTAATATTCACTAACACTTGTTACCGGCAGTAGGAAGTGAAGCATGGACCGTATTACCAGTATGCGAGTTTTCGTTCGGGCTGCCAGTGCCGGCAGCCTGTCCGCTGCTGCCCGTCACCTGAGCATGTCACCCGCGATGGCAGCCAAACATGTGAATGCACTGGAGGCGCGCTTGGGGGTGAAGCTGTTTCATCGCACCACACGACGCCTGAGCCTGACCGAGGCGGGCAGCAACTATCTGGAAGCCTGCCAGCGCATCCTGCCGGAGATCGATGAAGCCGAAGCCGTTGCCGCCTCGCAGCGGATCAAGGCCACCGGCCTGCTGCGCATGAATGTGCCGCTGTCCTTCGGTGAGCGTTTCGTCGCACCGCTGATTCCAGCGTTCAGTCATCGGCATCCCGAGGTCAAGGTCGAATTGGGGCTGAGCGATGCCCAGGTGGATCTGCTGGCCGGCAGCTGGGATCTGGCCATCCGCATCGGCCGGCTGAGCGACAGCAACCTGCAGGCGCGCCGTCTGGGTGACAGCGCCATGCTGGTGTGCGCCGCACCCAGCTACCTGGATCAGCGCGGCGTGCCCCGCCGGGTGGCCGAGCTGACCCAGCACAACTGCCTGAGCTACACCCTGTCACCCATGCAGGACGCTCGCACCTGGGCCTTCGGCCCTGACGGCGAGATACGCGTTCCGATCAGTGGTGATCTGCTGGCCAACAACGGTAATGCCCTGCTGGCTGCCGCCGTCGGTGGCCAGGGCATCATCTATCAACCCCATTTCATCGTTGGCGAGGCGCTGGATGCCGGCCGACTGGTGGCGCTGGAACTGGACCAGCCGATGATCGAACTGGGCGGCATCCACGTTCTCTATCCACCGGATCGCCGGCCGCCGGCCAAGGTGCGGGTGATGATCGATTATCTGGCGGAGGCGTTTGAACGCGCACCGCCTTGAGCCGTAACTCGAAGGCCCGCACGTTCCTGAACGCATCGAGCACCCGTTCGATGAGCGAAGTCAGCCGGCCCCGTCCAAGCGTAGCGCGGCTGCGCTACGCTCCATAACTCTCAGCGGGTTCCTGCACCCCGTCCGGTCGGTCAATCACAATGCGTTCGCGCAGCCAGCTGGCAAACTCGGCTTCGCTGATGGAACCTTCGGCGAGGCCAATATATTGCGGATAGAGCTCGACATCGTCCGCCTCCAGATGCCCATCATTGAGTTCGATAAACACCTCGCACATGACCGCCGCGGCGCGCTTGTTGCCATCGACAAAGGGATGATCACGGGCCAGGCCATGGGCCAGGCTGGCAGCCAGATCGGCCAGATCCGGTGGCGGCTTGCCGTAGGCGAACAGCTGTTGCGGGCGGGCCAGCGCCGAGTCAAGCAGACCCTCATCCCGCACCCCGTTACCGCCGCCATGCTCGGCCAACTGCCGGTCATGGATGGCCAGTGCCAGTTTACTGGTGATCCAGACAATCATGCGGGCGGCCTCACTGTGCCAGTTTGTGCAAGAGGGTGCGCCGCTTACGCATCACTTTATCAGCCACTTCCATCTGCTCAGCCAAGGTCGGATCAAAGGTAGTGAGCTTGATGCCGTCCGGCGTTTCCAATACATACAGCTCATCACCCTTTTCCAGGCGCAGGCGGGCGAGGATATCCTTGGGTAGGATGACCCCGGCGGAGTTGCCGATGCTGGTGATTTTGAGTTTCATGTACACCTCCTTGATCCAGTTATAACAAAAGGTATAACCGAATTGATCAAAGTACAAGCAGGCAACTGACCCGGAGCGTAAGCAGCTAAGGCGTTTAAAGCTCAAGCCGGAAAAAACGGGAAGAACAACAGCAACAGCGGGATGGCAATGGCGCCGGCGACAAAAATCAGCGGCAAACCACACCTCAGATAATCAGCAAATTTATAACCGCCAGCCGACAACACCATGAGATTCGCCGGCATGCCGATCGGTGTGGCATAGGCGCAGGAACCACCTATCACAATCGCCATCAGCACCGCTCGGGGATCGGCGCCCAGATTGGCCGCAATGGACATGCCGATGGGAACCAGCAGCGCCGTCGTCGCCGTGTTGGACATGAAGTTGGTGAGTGCACAGGAAATGAAGAAGATCACCATCAACAGAACGGCAGGGGACGGCTCTGTGCCGAGCAGGTCCATGATGAAGGTAGCGACCGTCGCCCCAGCTCCCGTCTGGTCAAGCGCGCTGGCCAAGGCCAGGGTGCCGCCGAAAATGAAGATGGTTTGGGTGTCGATGGAGTGATACGCCTGTTTCTCGGTCAAGACCCCGACCAGCACCAGAAATGCTGCGCCAATGCAGGCAGTGATATGCAGGGGTATCCCGATCATTTTCTCGAACACCATGCCCAGAATGGTCGCGATCATCACCAGTAGCGACATGATCTGCTTCCACTTCGGCACCGCGCTGAAATCATGCTCCTGATCGAACCCACTGACCGCGGCAGAATTGCCTGCAGGCAGCAGTCGATAGCCGAAGAAAGCAAAATAGATGATGCCGCCAATCAGCAGCGGAAGCCCTACCTTGGCGTACTCGAAAAAACCAAACTCAAGACCGACGTTCTGCAGCGCGCTCTGTGCAATGAGATTACCGGGCGCACCGATCAACGACAGATTGCCGCCCATCGCTGCCGCGAATACCAGCGGCATCAACAACCGGGAGCGAGAGAAGCCTGACTTGGCTGCGATGCCAATAACCACCGGAATCAGGATAGCAGCAGTGCCGGTATTGGAGAGCAGGCCGGACAACAGACCGACAATCATCATGATCGCCACGATCAATTGCCGCTCGGTCCTGGCAAAGCGCGTCACCAGGCCACCGATACGGTTCGCCATCCCGGTTTCGAACAAGGCGGCCCCCACCATGAACATGCCAACGAACAGGATGACGTTGGTATTGATGAACCCATTGAATGCGGTTTTCGGGTCGAGGATACCGGTCACTACCAGCGTCAGGCAGACGATGATGGCAGTCAACGCGAGAGGAATTCGCTCCCAGACAAACATAACGGTTGCGAACAGCAGGAGCAGCAGGGTTATCTCGATGTGAGTCATTCATTTTTCTCCTCAATCAAGAGGAGACTCCATGTATTTTTGTTATGGGCGAGGCCGCAACAGGCTGCGACCGGCCGAGTATATACAGTGAAATGAACTGGATTGATCGCCTTGAAATCACATCTTTAGTGAACTTGAGTTAACAATATAATTACTCGGCGACACGCCACTGAGCCTTGGCTTTAACGAGCGAGGGACTGGGGAATAACATTAGGGATGCAGCAGGATTCCGGCGCCACAGGCTGACGAGGGCGCAGTCTGTGGCATGGGAATTTAATGATGGGAAGAGAAAGCAGTGCAGGAGCTGCGGCCTGTTTACTCTTTTACGTTCATATATTGCTCTGCCCAGGCGAGGTATTCATCGGGGCTGGTGTAGCGGGTCGCCAGTTCCGAGGCAGTGAGACCATTGCCGGGGGCGATACCCCGTTGTTCGCGCAAGCTGTCGTAGGTTGCCTTGATTGCAGCGAAGTAGGCACCGTGTCCGTTTACCACAATGCGTACACCCAACGCGGCCAGGCGCTCGTCATCGCGTAGCTGCGGATTCCCGTAGGTCACCAGCATCAGCGGCACCCGCAACCCTTCGGCGATAGCTTCCAGGTGGGTGAAGTCCTCCACGCCGACCAGACAAATACCATCGGCGCCTGCTTCCTGATAGGCGCGGGTACGGTGGATCACGTCGTTAAGCGACTGCACACCGGCGTGGGTACGCGCAATGAGCGCCAGGGCGCTGTCATTCCGTGCTTCCCGAGCGGCCTGCAATTTGCCGACACCCTCCGCGACGCTGATCAGGTCGTACGACTTGCGCCCGAACTGCGCCGGCAGCAATGTATCTTCCAAAGTCAGTGCGGCGACCCCGGCACGCTCCAGCTCGGTTACCGTGCGCATGGCATTGAGCGCATTACCGTAGCCGTGGTCAGCGTCGGCAATCACCGGCAGCCGAGCCACCCGACCGATACGGGTGGCCTGTTCCGCAAACTCGCTGAGCGTGATCAGGGCGATATCCGGTGCCGCCAACACTTGCAAGGAAGCGACCGAACCACCGAGGATACCGACCTCAAAACCGAGATCGGCAGCGATACGGGCCGACAGCGGGTCGAACACCGAGGCAGTTTGAAAACAGGCGGAGCGGGCAAGCAAAGCGCGGAAGGCGTTGCGCATCTCGTGATGGCAGACTTTCTGCATGGTCTTCATCTCTTGATCTGTACCGAAGTGACAAAGCACTACATGCACCGTCACCAGAAGAGGGTCCGGTACGGTGCAGTTACTGCTAAGGATAGTGGAAAAGCTGACAACCATACCACGACGGACAAGCATGTGCCGCCGTGGTGGATGAAGGGATCACTTGATGAAACGCACCTGGCTGTTGATCTTCTCGATGATCGAGCCTTTGCGCTCATTGAAACGCGCCTTGTTCTGCTCGAACAGGTTATTGCCCTTGGTATCGATGGAGATGATCAGCGGACCGAACTCGCGCACCCGGTTGACCCACAGGGTTTCCGGCATGCCCAGGTCCTGCCATTCGGCGCGCTCGATCTCCTCGACCTTGGTCGCCGCCAGCACTGCACAACCACCAGGGAACACCGCATGCACCGCCTTGTTCTCCAGGCAGCCGGCAGTAGTTTCCGGCCCCATGCCGCCCTTGCCAATGATCAGCTTGACGCCGGTTTGCTCGATGAATTCCTTCTCGAACTTTTCCATGCGCATGCTGGTGGTTGGGCCAATGGAAACCATTTCGAAACTGCCGTCATCTTTCTTGCGGACGATTGGCCCAGCATGAAAGATCGCCCCACCTTGCAGGTCAACCGGCAACTCCTGCTTGAGTTCGATCAATCGACGGTGGGCTACATCGCGACAGGTCACCAATTGCCCCGTCAGGTAAACGATGTCACCGACGTTCAGGCTCTCGAGGTCTTCATCCTTGATCGGAGTGGAAAGGGTCTTGATCACAGTACTACTCCTTCATGCGAGAGGATGTCATGGGACAGGTCGGCATTGATGCGGATCTTGCCGCGACGATGCGCCCAGCAGCCGGTTGAAACGGCTACGCCGATGGTCGACGGGTGCCGTGCGGAAGATTCGATATTCACCCCCATCACGCTGGTGTTACCCGTCAGGCCCTGCGGGCCGATACCAATCTCGTTCAGCCCTTCTTCGAGCAGCTTTTCCATCAGTGCCGCATTCGCGTTGGGATGTTCGGAGTCCACCGGACGCAGAATCGCCCGCTTGGACAACCGTGCGGCGGTCTCCACCGAGGTGGAAACACCAACCCCCACCAGCAGCGGCGGGCAGGCATTGACCCCCCGCGAGGTAATCACATCGAAGACGAACTCGGTCACCCCTTCATAGCCCTGCCCAGGCATCAGCACCTTGGCCGACCCCGGCAGGGTGCAACCGCCACCGGCCATGTAGACGTCGATCACGGCGTAATCGGCATCCGGGATGATTTCCCAATCCAGCCATGGAATCTTCGAGCCGGTATTGGTGCCCGTGTTCTTCTCATCGAAGGTTTCCACAGCGTTGTGGCGCAACGGCCCCAGGCGGGTGGCATCCAGCGTGGCGTTCTCCAGAATACCTTCGAGTTCACCAAGCAGCGGAAACCGGGAGCCGGCTGAAATGAAGTACTGGATGACTCCGGTATCCTGGCAGCTCGGGCGATCCAACCGGTCTGCGGCCTCCTGGTTCTCGGCCATCGAATCGAAGATTTCGATAGCCAGCGAGTTGGTTTCTGCAGCGCGCAACTCGGCGGTCTTTTTCTTGACGTCGGTCGGCAGGCGCTTGCCGATATAGGCTGTGAACTTGCCTAAAACATCGGTAAGAGACTGGACAGCTACCTGGTTATCCATTGTCGTTCTCCTCACAAGGCGGGTTAGTCTGCGGCATACCGATGCCGCACATTGTTGTAGGAATGGGCGTGGGAGTACGGTAAGGTTTTCCAAGAAGGTTTGTAATACAATGAAAATCACTTCATTGTTTCCTGCAGGTTATCTATGAATCAGGTGTCGGAACTGGCGTTCTTCATCCAGCTGAATAAACTGGGCAGCCTTGCGGCTACTGCGCGCGAGCTCAACCTGACGCCACCGGCGGTGTCCAAACGACTGGCAAGGTTGGAGCAGCGGCTCGGCGTGCGCCTGCTCAATCGCACCACGCGCAGCATCAGTCTGACTGCCGAGGGCGAGCTCTATCTGACCAATGCCCAGCGCCTGCTGGGTGAAATTGAGGAAATGGAGCGCCAGGTATCCAGCAGCCGGGCGGAACCCAAGGGGCTATTGCGGGTAAATGCGCCGTTGGGTTTCGGGCGCACCCATATCAGTCCGGCGATCTCCTCGTTCGTGAAACGCTACCCCGAAGTCGAGGTGCAACTGCATCTGACCGACCGGCCGATCAACCTGCCGGATAACGCCATCGATGTGGCGGTCCGCTTCGGCGAGTTGCCGGATTCCCGATTGATTGCCCGCAAGATCGCAGTGAATCGCCGCCGTTTGTGCGCGGCGCCGGCTTACCTGGAAGCCTTTGGTCATCCCGACACGCCTGATGACCTGTCACGGCACAATTGCATCGTGCTGCGCCAGAACGATTCGGCTTTCGGGATCTGGCGGCTGAGCAAGGGTAAGCAGACCGAGTCGATAAAAGTGCACGGCAGTCTCAGCACCAACGATGGCGAAGTGGCGTTGAACTGGGCACTGGATGGTCACGGCATCCTCATGCGGGCCGAGTGGAATGTGGCCAGCTATCTGCGCACCGGGCAGTTGGTAGAGGTATTGGGGGATTACGAAACGCCACCGGCGGACATCTACGCCGTCTATCTGGAACGCCTCAACCTGTCGGCCAAGGTATCGTTCTTCATCCAGCATCTACGCGATTTCTTCCGCGACAATATCGACCGTCCGCATGACAGCCTGGCGGCGTGGCGGTAGCGCCATTCCGACCGCCTAACCGATGGGCGCCGCTATCACTGGCTCCCCATAGCCAGTACAATGCGCCCCCGCTTTACCGCGACGCCCATTCTCTTTCCCGCAGGACTGACCTTTGATCTCCACCGCCAACATCACCATGCAGTTCGGCGCCAAGCCGCTGTTCGAAAACGTTTCCGTCAAGTTCGGCAATGGCAACCGCTACGGCCTGATCGGCGCCAATGGCTGCGGCAAGTCGACCTTCATGAAGATCCTTGGTGGCGACCTGGAGCCATCCGCGGGCCAGGTGATGCTGGAGCAGAATGTGCGCCTGGGCAAGCTGCGTCAGGATCAGTTCGCCTATGAAAACGACAGCGTGATCGATACGGTGATCATGGGCCATGAGCAGCTGTGGAAAGTGAAGGCCGAGCGCGACCGTATCTATTCCCTGCCGGAAATGAGCGAAGCCGATGGCATGGCTGTCGCTGAACTGGAGACCGAGTTCGCCGAGCTGGATGGTTATACCGCCGAATCCCGCGCTGGTGAACTGCTGCTGGGTCTGGGCATTCCGCTGGAACAGCATTTCGGCCCGATGAGCGAAGTCGCCCCTGGCTGGAAGCTGCGCGTGCTGCTGGCCCAGGCGCTGTTTTCCGATCCCGACGTGCTGCTGCTGGACGAGCCGACCAACCACCTGGATATCAACACCATCCGCTGGCTGGAAGACATTCTCACGGCGCGCAGCAGCACCATGATCATCATTTCCCACGACCGCCACTTCCTCAACAGTGTGTGCACGCACATGGCGGACCTGGATTACGGCGAGCTGCGGCTGTTCCCCGGCAACTACGATGAATACATGACCGCCGCCACCCAGGCGCGGGAACGCCTGCTGTCGGACAACGCCAAGAAGAAGGCACAGATTGCCGAGCTGCAGACCTTTGTCAGTCGCTTCTCGGCCAACGCCTCCAAGGCCAAGCAGGCCACCAGCCGCGCCAAGCAGATCGACAAGATCCAGCTGGACGAGGTCAAGCCGTCGAGCCGGGTCAGCCCGTTCATCCGCTTCGACCAGCACAAGAAACTGCACCGCCAGGCAGTGACTCTGGAACAGGTCAGCCAGGGTTTTGATGGCGAGGCATTGTTCAAGAACCTCAGCCTGCAGATAGAAGCCGGTGAGCGGGTCGCCATCATTGGTCCCAACGGGATCGGCAAGACCACGCTGCTGCGCACCCTGGTCGGTGAAATGGCGCCCCAGGCAGGAGCTGTGAAATGGGCTGAGAGTGCCGATGTGGGCTACTTCGCCCAGGATCACATGGAAGACTTCCGCGACGATTACACCCTGTTCGACTGGATGGCGCAGTGGACCCAGGGTGGCGAGCAGCTGGTGCGCGGCACGCTCGGGCGCATGCTGTTCTCCAATGACGATATCCTGAAATCGGTGAAGGTGATTTCCGGTGGTGAGCAGGGCCGCATGTTGTTCGGCAAGCTGATCCTGCAGAAGGCCAACGTGATGGTCATGGACGAGCCAACCAACCACCTGGACATGGAATCCATCGAGGCGCTGAACCTGGCACTGGAAAACTACCCCGGCACGCTGATCTTCGTCAGCCATGACCGCGAGTTCGTCAGCTCACTGGCCACCCGCATCATCGAGCTGTCGGAATCCGGCATCAAGGACTTCTCCGGCAGCTACGACGATTATCTGCGCAGCCAGGGCGTGCTGGTCTGAGCCAGTAGTCATTGGAAGGCCGGGTTCCATCCCGGCCAGCGGAGCCCTGGTTATTGCGCCAGAGCGCGCGTCGCCTGCAGATAGGTCTGTCCTTTTTCCTGCACCACCTCGGGTTGCCCAGTCTCCGAGGCAACATGCACTTCCTCCAGCACCACCGCAGCCTCCCCCAGATCGGCCTGGATTTTTTCCAGGGCATTTTCCAGGGTATAGGTCAGCATGTGTACCTCATGCATGTCCATCGCGGTCAGCTCATCCTTGGCCAACAGCGCTTCCAGTTTCCCGTTGTACTCGCTCAGATTGGTTACCGCCTGCTGCAGGGTTTCCGCCGGCTCGCCCTTGGAGTGAGCGGTGCGCGCAGCCGGATCATCGGCCCAACTGGCAGCGCTCAGGCTGAAGGCGATGATCGCGGTGAACAGGCGAAATGAAGTCGACATGATTGATCCTCCTGGAAGGCCCGGAATGGGCGGTTCAGCAGGACGATACGCCTGATGATAATCAGTCGCAATTGATAATCTATTTCAGCCCTGCGGCAGAGCGACGCAGTAATACTTCTCCGCCGGGGAAAGCTGCCGTCGGGCAGCCGACCCGAAATTGCAGCACAACCGTCATCAATCGGTCATCCCGCACATCGCAAGATGGGCTCGTCCTATCATGTTCAATGTTCCGGGAGGCGACAGCATGGCTTTCGTTCCAGACTTTGCAGG
>DXBL01000035.1 GCA_019116555.1 Candidatus Pseudomonas excrementavium | reverse complement strand
GACTATGCCAATCGGCGCAAGCATGTGCCCGATTGCGTGCAACTGACCCCGGCCATGGCAGAGGAGTTTGCCTGGTTGCCGCCGACTTGTGGTTATCGGTTGGTGGCGGAGGGCGAGGACCTGCCGCCGTGGCATCATCTGGTATGTGGGGATCGGGATGCGGTGCATAAGGCAGGCATTTCCCAGGCCGGGCGGATGGTGGCGGAGGGGAGTGTGGCTGAGGATGATTGGGAGGAGCATATTATTTTTCGGGTTTGAACTTGGTGCGTCGCCTGATGCCTCCCCCTCTCCCCCGGCCCCTCTCCCGCGAGGGGGCGAGGGGTGACTCAGGCCGGAGCAGATGTGTTTATTCTGTAAGCGCCTGCATGTGCGTACAGTGTCTTCTTCACACTATATCTCTAAGCATTGAAATTGATTCGAATCCCCGTGCGTACTAGAACTAGTCGACACGCTGATATATCCGCTGACTCCGACCATCGAGCTGATATTTGACGCTTCCAGGATTACATCACCACGGCAAACTCGTATATGTGCACAACGATGCAGACGCGCGTCACCCCTCGCCCCCTGAGGGAGAGGGGCCGGGGGAGAGGGGGGAACTTCAGGCCGCGTCGCTACTGCCGTATCTGCAACTCCCTCAACTTGATATACAAATACCGAATCTGGTCATACTCGAACGGGCTATCCAGCGAGCCGTAGCGGAAGCCGTTGACGTAGCGCAGGTTGATGGCGTAGAGGCCGTAGGACCAGGGGTTCTGGTTCATGTAGTGGCGGTTGTCGAGGTAGGCGGCGGCGTCTTCGATGGACCAGTCTATGACCTTGCCGGTGGTATCGCGCAGGGTCGAGGGGCCGAGCAAAGGTAGTACCAGATAGGGGCCGGTGGGGACGCCGTAGAAGCCGAGGGTCTGGCCGAAGTCTTCTGGTTCCTGGGGCAAGCCCATGGCTTTGGCGACGTCGAACAGGCCGAGCACGCCCAGGGTGGTGTTGAACAGCAGCCGGGCGGTGGTGCGGGCGCCTTTCTGGAGTTTGCCCTGGGCCAGGCTGTTGGCCAGGTTGGGCACGTCGGCGAGGTTGGCGAAGACGTTGGATACGCCGGTGCGCACGAAGCGCGGTGTGGCCCACTCATAGGCATCGACCACCGGCAGGTAGACGTACTCATCGAACTGGCCGTTGAAACGGTAGACGCGGCGGTTGAAGCCTTCGATGGGGTCCTGGATCTTCAGTGCATCCAGACTGGAGCGCTCGAACTGGTAGTTGGTGCCTTCGGTATCGATGGTCAGGCCGTCCAGGGCGTCGCGGTACGGGGGCACGGCATTGGTGGGTTGCGCCTGGGCTGGAGGGACGTTCGGGTCTGCAGGGGATATCGGCACGGTATCGGTAGACTGCGCGTGCGCTGCCAGGCTGGCCAACAGGGTGCCGGCGGCGAGCAGGCTGGGGCTGAGTCGGATCATTGTGCGTTCCCTCCCATGAATTTCAACATCTGCAGAACCACATCCCGGTGTTGCAGGTTGCCGCCATGGCCGCCGCGGGGATACAGAAAGGCGCGCTCGCCGAAGGTGTCGGCGAGGAACTGGTAATTTTCCTCGGTGAGGATGAAGTCGTCGGCGTTGGTCAGCACGGCGATGTCGGGGTTGGTGCGCAGGAATGGTTCGATACTGTAGAGGCTGGTTTCCCAGGCCATGTCTTCCATGGTCTTGCCTTCGTGATCACTGCTCCAGGCCGGCCACAGCTGGGTCTGCAGGTAGCAGCCGAAGTCGCAGAACAGGGCGCGGCGCAGGTAGGGTGTCAGCGAGGTGCTGACCTTGAGCTCTTCGTGGGGCGGTGAATAGCGTCCGCCCTCGGTGATGAGGTCAGCCATGAAGTTCAGGTCGGCGGCGGCGAAGCGGAACACTGCGCCGATCAGCATGGCCAGCTCGGGATCGGTCAGGGCATTGTCGGAACGCTGAATGTCGGCGAACAGGCTGCTTTCGATATCGGTTACGCCGCTCTCGAAGTGGCGGGCCAGTTTCTCGAAGATATGCTCGTAGAAGCTGTCACCACTGCTGACGCCATCGACCTGGGTGCGCGCCAGGGCGTCCAGGCGCTTGATCGAGGCGTAGAGGTCGACCGGGGGATTGAGCAGCAGGGTGCGGGTGAAGTCGAACTGTTGCAGGTCTTCATCGAGGTGGGCGACGAAGGCAGCATTGAGCGCGCCGAGGCTGAAGCCGGTGAGGCGGTATTCGGTGATCTCCAGATTCTTTTCTTCACGCGCGTGTTCGGCAGCGACGGACATGGCGGTGTGCAGGTCGCGCGCGTCGCTCAACCCCAGACCCGGCAAGCCGCTGCGCGAGGCGGCGGCGATGAAGTCGTGATTGGTTGGCGAAGACAATACGATAACGTGCATGCCCGCCTGCCAGAAGACGCGCTTCAGGTAGTCCAGGCGCGGGCTGTCGTAGCCGGAGCCGGTGCCGGCGATCAGAAACATCAGCGGGGCGGGATGGTTCTGCCAGGCCAGGCGGTAATGCAGTTGATGATAGCGGGACAGCGCCGGTGGCAGCTGGCGCTCGGGAATGACGGTGACAGCGAGGTCGGTCTGCCGAACATCCACCTCCTGGGGCACCGGGGCGACGAGCACCGAGGGTGTACCGGCGATGGTCGCCAGGAAGGCATTATCCACGGGGTAGACGAAGTCGTCATCTGCCTGGGCAAGGTTGCCCAGCAGTGGGAGCAGCATAAGACAGAACAGCAGGCATCGATTCATGGGCACGTTCCCGGTTGGCTTCATGCACTATACCCAAATTGTGGTGAATTAGTTCCTTGGTGGGTGGGAAAGTGGGTGGTTGGGAAGAGCGCTCCCCCTCTCCCCAACCCTCTCCCGCGAGGGGAGAGGGAGTTGGTCTGTGCAAACCGGCAACATGGGTAACAGATCAGACCGATGACATGGGTTACACAAGTTCCTCTATGAGCAAGTAGGGCTTGCTCATACAGGAATAAGGCTTGTGTGATGGATTTGGAGACTCAGTTGTTTGCCAACTGGCTGCGAGAGGAGCACAGCATCTCAACTGATCGCCAATATCGCCAACTTACACAGCTTAACTCCCTCTTCCCTTGCGGGAGAGGGCTGGGGAGAGGGGGATGGTGCAGAAGCTTCACGGCCAACGCCGCTCCCACAAAAATGGTGCGATGACGGGGTTTGTCAGGCGCGAAACACCGGGGGCAGGTTGAGGCTGGGTTGGACTATGCGGCGGCGTTCTACGCGTTGCCAGACTTTTTCATGGAAGTAGAAGGCGACGGTATTGAGTGCCGGTTCGATCAGCGCTACGGCGCCGCCGAGCAGGACGCTGCCGGTCAAGGCATAGACCACACCGAAGGCGATGGAAAAATGCATTACGGCGAAGGTGAGGGTTTTGGTCATGGCGCACTCCAAGTGGGAATAATTGCTATTTCCGCCATCTTACGTGCGCCACGCACCGCTCAGAACACAATGCTGTCAATCGGGATGATCGACAGTTTCAATCAAGTCAATCCAGGTCGAAATCGTAATCCGACAGCTGCTTCTGCAGGCGGCGTTCTTCCAGATAGTTGTCGATCTGGCGACGCTTGGTGAGGTTTGCCTTGCTGTTGGGATTGTCGGTATCAGGGGTGTCGTCGTCCTCGACATCGAAATCGTCTTCGTCCAGTTCAATATCACTTTTCGCTTTGGCCATAACTCCACTCCACTATTGAAGATGCCATTTGCGCACCTTATAGCGGGAGTCATCGGGAAGCGGAAATAGAATTTTTTTATGAATCAGTTGAAAATGACTATGTGCTGTCAATCTGATGTTTTGTGCTTGTATTCGCACAGGTCTTCGATCCGGCAACTGCCGCATTGCGGAGTCCGCGCGCGGCATACGTAGCGGCCATGCAGGATCAGCCAATGGTGTGCGTCGATCAGAAACTCCTTCGGCACATGGCGCATGAGTTTCTTCTCGACTTCCAGCACCGTTTTGCCCGGGGCGATGTTGGTGCGGTTGCTGACGCGGAAGATGTGCGTGTCCACGGCCATGACCGGATGGCCGAAGGCGGTGTTGAGTACCACGTTGGCGGTCTTGCGGCCGACGCCGGGCAGGGCTTCAAGGGCTTCGCGGTTGTCCGGTACCTGACTGCCGTGCTGCTCGATCAACAGACGGCAGGTTTCGATCACGTTCTTCGCCTTGCTGTTGAACAGGCCGATGGTCTTGATGTATTCCGACAGGCCCTCGACGCCCAGGGCATAGATGGCTTCGGGGGTGTTGGCCACCGGGTAGAGTTTGTCGGTGGCCTTGTTGACGCCGACGTCCGTGGCCTGGGCTGAGAGGATGACGGCGATCAGCAGCTCGAAGGGCGAGTTGAAGTTCAGCTCGGTGGTCGGGTGGGGGTTGTCCTCGCGCAGGCGGCGGAAGATTTCGTAGCGTTTTTCTTTGTTCATGATCAGTTGATGGTTCCGGTAACGCGCACGCGCTTGCTGCCGCTGGCCACGGGCGTGTCGTCCCGGGTGGCGGCGCGGGCCTTGAGCTGCGCATCGATGACATTCTTCAGGGCAATCAGCAGCCCCATGACCAGGAAGGCGCCGGGCGGCAGGATGACGAACAGCACCTCTTTGTAATTGGGGAAGACCACCCAGGTCCAGTTGGCGGCGATAGGGCCGATCAGCAGGTGCATGTCGGCGAACAGGGTGCCCTGGCCGATCAACTCGCGCAGCATACCCAGCACCAGCAGCACCAGGGCAAAGCCCAGGCCCATCATGAAGCCGTCCACGGCGGAGGGCAGTACCGGGTTCTTCGCAGCGAAGCCGTCGGCGCGGCCGAGGATGACGCAGTTGGTGACGATCAGCGGAATGAAGATGCCGAGGATCAGGAACAGTTCATAGGTATAGGCCTGCATCAGCAGTTCGATGCAGGTGGTGACCGAGGCGATGATCATGACGAAGGCGGGCAGGCGCACGGCGTCGGTCACGGCGCTGCGGATCAGCGATACAGCGACGTTGGAGCTGACCAGTACCAGAATGGTGGCGATGCCCAGGCCCAGGGCGTTGACCGTGGTGCTGCTGACGCCGAGCAACGGGCACAGGCCGAGCAATTGCACCAGCCCCGGGTTGTTGTGCCAGAGGCCGTCGGCGGTCAGTTCCGAAAGCTTTTTATCAGCCATGGGTGGGTTCCTCCGGCGTGAGTTGCAGCAGGGCGTCGCGGTGCTCGTTGAAGTAAATGAGCGCTTTATGAACCGCCTGCACTACGGCGCGCGGTGTGATGGTGGCGCCGGTGAACTGGTCGAAGTCGCCACCATCCTTGCGCACTGCCCAGCCCTCGGGCGCGGGCATGGTCAGGCTCTTGCCGTTGAAGCTGAGAATCCAGTCGGCTTTGGCCAGCTCCAGTTTGTCGCCCAGGCCGGGGGTTTCCCGGTGGTTGACCACGCGCACGCCGGCCAGCTCGCCATTGGCGCGGATGCCCACCAACAGATCAATGCGGCCGCTGTAGCCATCCACGGTCACTACCGGCAGGATCACAGCGGTCACCGCGCCATCGCTACGGCCGCGCCAGGCGGTGGCGGGGCCGGGCAGGCCGAGGTGCTTGCGGTCATCGACGGTGAAGCTGTCGTTCAGCAGATCGTTGTCGTGCTGGTCGTCAGGCAGTATCTCATTCAGGGCGCGCATCTGCATGCGCTGCTGTTCGGCGATGATCCGCTGCTCGGTGCTCTGCTGGATCACGGCGATCAGGCCGACGGTGAAGATGGCGAACAGACCGAGAATCAGGCTGTTGCGCAGTACCGAGCGGCTGGGCGTCGTTACAGAATCCATGTCATTCCGCTCCCTTGCCCAGGCCGCGTTTGGCCTTGCGGTGGCCATAGGTGCGCGGGGTGGTGTAGTAGTCGATGGTCGGCGCGCAGAGGTTCATCAGCAACACGGCGAAGGCCACCGCATCGGGATAGTTGCCCCAGACGCGGATCACATACACGAGGATACCGATACCGATGCCGAACACCAGCCGCCCACGGTTGCTGGTGGCGCTGGTGACCGGGTCGGTGGCGATGAAGAAGGCGCCGAGCATGGTGGCGCCGCCCAGCAGGTGGAACAGCGGCGAGCCGTTGGAGCCTGAGCCGGAGCCATTCCAGAACAACAGGCTCATCACCGCCAGCGCACCGAGCATGCCCACCGGGGCGTGCCAGCTGTAGATGCGTTTGTAGAGCAGATACAGGCCGCCGGCCAGATAGGCGAGGGCGACCCACTCCCAGGCGCGACCGGCCATGCTGCCGAAGGCGGGCTGTGCTTGCTGCAACTCCGCCATGGTCAGCGCGCTGTTGTTCTTCAGCAGATCCAGGGCGGTGGCGGTAGCCCAGCCGTCCGCCGGCAGGCTGCCGGGCATGAACACCCGCTGCAGTCCTTCAATCAATCCGAGAGTGGGCGCGAAGGCCGGCTGCAATTGCTCGATGCCGCGCCACACCGGCCAACTGGTCATCTCCATGGGGAAGGACACTAGGGCCATGGCGTAACCGAGCATGGCGGGGTTGAATGGGTTCTGGCCGAGACCGCCATACAGATGCTTGCCGAAGGTGATGGCAAAGCCGGTAGCCACCAGTACCAGCCACCAGGGCGCATAGGGCGGCAGGGCCAGGGCCAGCAGCCAGGCGGTGACCAGGGCGCTGCCGTCATTGAGGTAGAAACTGATCGGGCGACGGCGCAGGCGCAGGATCGCGGCTTCGAAGCCAATGGCGCAGGCGCTGGCCAGCAGGATGTTGATCAGCGTGCCCCAGCCGAAGAACCAGGTCATCAGCGCGACGCCCGGCAGGGTCGCGCCCAGCACCTGCAGCATGATGGTCCGGGTGCGGTTGCTGCCCTGGGCGTGGGGCGAACTCATGGGGGCCGCCATTATGGCTTCTCCTGATCGGACATCTGCGCATCGAACGCCTGCTGCGCCTGGGCGAAGGCCTGCTCCAGGGTCGGGATCTGCGCCTGCAGGTCGGCGTTGTCCGGGTTGGCGGCCAACTGTTTCTGCGCCCGTTGCAGAGCCATGCGGGCGGTGGCGGCGGCAATTTTCAGCTGCTTCTGCTCGGCGCTCAGTGTGGTGACTTTGCGCGATTGGATGCGCGCCAGATCCGGCTCGGCGGGCTTGGGCTCGGTGGCTTGTTCGCTTTGCTCGGCCTGCTGCTGGGCGGTCTGTGCTTCCCGGGCAGCCTTGGCGCGAGCGGCCTTCTCGGCGCGGGCCTGGCGCTCCAGTTCCCGCTGCTCGGCCTCGCGTTCCAGCCGTTCCTGACGCTGCTCGAAGCGTTGCCGGGAGTGTTCGGCGCGGCTCTGTTGCAGCTCGATGCCGCGAATTTCCGCCTTGCCGGCGCGGAAATACTGTACCAGCGGAATGCTGCTGGGGCAGACGTAGGCGCAGGCGCCGCACTCGATGCAATCGAACAGGTTCTGGCGCTGCAGCTGCTCGTAATCCTTGCCCATGGCAAACCAGTGCAGTTGCTGGGGCAACAGCTCCGCCGGGCAGGCTTCGGCACACAGGCCGCAGCGAATGCAGGGCAGTGCCGGCGGTGGCGGTGGCAACTCCTCGATGGTGCCGGCCAGCAGACAGTTGCTGGTCTTGATGATGGGCGCCTGGAGCCCCGGCTCGGGGATCTGTTCAGCAGGTTCAGTACCGGCCTGAGGACCAGGCTCCCCGGGTTTGTGGGAGCGGGCTTGCCCGCGAAGGGTTTGGAGGGTGAAGCCCATCATCGGGCCGCCCATGACCAGGCGGTACAACCGATCCTGGCGCAGGCCGGCGAAGGCCAGCAGGTCGGCTATTGTTGTGCCGATCAGCGCTTCGACGTTGGTCGGACGTTCCAATGCCGCGCCGGTAAGCGTGGTGATGCGGCTGATCAGCGGACGACCGAGCAGCACCGCATCGTGCACCGCCAGCGCTGTACCGACGTTCTGGCAGAGAATACCGATATCCGCCGGCAGGCCGCCGCTGGGTACTTCCTTGCCGGTGAGAATCTGGATCAGCTGTTTTTCCCCGCCGGAGGGGTATTTGGTGGGGATGACCACCACCTGCATCGGCCGCTCGCCCACCGCTTCGCGCATGGCGGTGATGGCCTCCGGCTTGTTGTCCTCGATGCCGATCAGTACCTGATCAGGCTTGAGGATATGCATCAGCACTTCGATACCCGCGACGATCTGCGGCGCCCGGTGGCGCATGGTCATGTCATCAGCGGTGATATAGGGCTCGCACTCGGTGCCGTTGATGATCAGCGTGTCGATATGATGATCCGGACGCGATGCCAGTTTTACCGCGGTGGGAAAGCCTGCGCCGCCCAGACCGCTGATGCCGGCTGCGCGGATGTGGTCGAGCAGGTCGAGGGGCTGCTCATCACGGTAGTCCGGCAGCGGTCGGAGTTCGGTCCACTCATCCTGCCCGTCGCTTTCCAGGATGATCGCCAATTCGTCCAGGCCCGAGGCGTGCGGGTAGGGCGCGGGCTCGATGGCGCGGACGATGCCGGAAGTAGGCGCATGCAGCGGGCAACTGAGCGGGCCGTTGGCCTCGGCAATCAGCTGGCCCTTGAGCACCCGCTCGCCGATCTGCACCACGGGGACGGCCCGGTTGCCGATGTGCTGCAACAGGGGTAGCACCAGCCGGGCGGGCAGGGGCATCTGCTCCAGGCCGCGGGCGGTGGATTGGTGCTTATTCTGCGGCGGATGGATACCGCCGGGGATATCCCAGATGCGCGGTTGGGCAGTCATCAGGCAGCGCCTCGCTGGGCATCGGTGGCGATCAGTTGGTGCGTCGGGCGCGGGAAGTCCCAGCCCCAGTTCTGCGGGGTGACGGCGATGGGCAGCATGTCGATGCAATCCACCGGGCAGGGCTCCACGCACAGGTCGCAACCGGTGCATTCATCGGCGATGACGGTATGCATATGCTTGGCCGCACCGAGGATGGCATCCACTGGGCAGGCCTGGATGCATTTGGTGCAGCCGATGCATTCGGCCTCGCGGATAAAGGCAACGGTGCGCGGCTTTTCTTCGCCGTGTTCGCCATCCAGGGGCACGGCTTCCACATCGAGCAGGTCAGCCAGGGCCTGGATGGTGGTTTCGCCGCCCGGCGGGCATTTGTTGATCGGCTCGCCGTTGGCGATGCCCTCAGCGTAGGGCTTGCAGCCAGGGTGCCCGCATTGGCCGCACTGGGTCTGGGGCAGCAGGGCGTTGATCTGCTCGACGATGGGATCACCTTCGACCCGGAAGCGGATCGCGGCATAGCCCAGAAGAGCGCCGAAGATCAGCGCCAGGATCAGCAGGATGACTACCGCGGTGAGGATGATCGACATACTCAGATCCTGATCAGCCCGGTGAAACCCATGAACGCCAGGGACATGAGCCCAGCGGTGATCATGCCGATGGCCGCGCCGCGAAAGGGCGCGGGCACATCGGCAATGGCCAGCCGCTCCCGCAGCCCGGCGAACAGGATCAACACCATGGAGAACCCCAACGCCGCACCCAGGCCGTAGGTGGCGGCCTTGAGGAAGGTCTGCTCGGCGCGGTTGGTGATCAGCAGCGCCACGCCCAGTACCGCGCAGTTGGTGGTGATCAGCGGCAGGAAGATGCCCAGTACGCGGTAGAGCAGGGGGCTGGTCTTGTGTACGACCATTTCGGTGAACTGCACGACCACAGCGATCACCAGGATGAAGGAGATGGTGCGCAGGAATTCCAGGTCAAAGGGCAGCAGGATGTACTGGTAGGTCAGGTAGCTGAGGATGGAGGCCAGGGTCAGCACGAAAGTGGTGGCCATGGACATGCCGATAGCGGTCTCCAGCTTGCCCGACACGCCCATGAACGGACACAGCCCGAGAAACTGCACCAACACGAAATTGTTCACCAGGATGGTGCTGAGCAGAATCAGGATGAATTCAGTCATGGGTGGTCTCGTTTTACCGCACCCGCTGCCCCGGCTTGGCTCCTTCATCCGGGCTCAGCAGGTAGATCTCTTCCCCGCCAGGCCCCGCCGCCAGCACCATCCCCTCGGACACGCCAAACTTCATCTTGCGCGCCGCCAGGTTGGCCACGTACAGGGTCAGCCGACCTTCCAGCTTGCTCGGATCAGGATAAGCACTCTTGATGCCGGAGAACACGTTGCGGGTGGCATCGCCGATATTCAGCGTCAGGCGCAGCAGTTTGTCCGCGCCTTCAACAAACTCCGCCTTCTCGATCAGCGCCACGCGCAGGTCCACGGCAGCGAAGGTGTTGAAGTCGATTTCGTCCGCCAGCGGGTCTTTTTGCAGTTCACCATTGCCGGCCGGCGCCGCGCCGGTATCGGTGGCAGCTGCGGCCAGGTCTTCCTTGGAGGACTCGACCATGGCCTCGATCCTGGCGGGGTCGATGCGGGTGAGCAGGGGTTTGAAGGCGTTCAGCTGATGGTCGGCCAGCATGCTGCCCAGATCATTCCAGCACAGCGGCTCTACGTTGAGAAAGGTTTCGGCATCGGTGGCCAGGGTCGGCAATACCGGCTTGAGCAGAATCACCAACTGGCGGAACAGGTTGATGCCCAGCGAGCAGATGGCCTGCACTTCGTCCTGCTTGCCTTCCTGTTTGTTCAGCGCCCAGGGGGCCTTGTCGGCGATCCAGGCGTTGGCCTTGTCGGCCAGGGCCATGATCTCGCGCATGGCGCGGGAGAAGTCGCGCTTCTCGTAGGCTTCGGCGATGGACGGGGTGGCGCTGATGAAGGCGTCGGTCAGTTCCGGCGCCGGATTGGCCGCGACCATCATGCCGGCATTGCCCTTGTGGATGAAACCCGCGCAGCGGCTGGCGATGTTCACCACCTTGCCGACCAGGTCGGAATTGACCTTCTGCACGAAGTCTTCCAGGTTCAGGTCCAGATCCTCGACGCCACGGCCCAGCTTGGCGGCGTAGTAATAGCGCAGGTATTCCGGCGACAGATGATCCAGATAGGTGCGCGCCTTGATGAAGGTGCCGCGGGATTTGGACATCTTCTGGCCGTTCACGGTGAGATAGCCGTGCACATTCACCGCGGTCGGCTTGCGGAAGCCGGCGCCTTCGAGCATGGCGGGCCAGAACAGGGTGTGGAAATTGATGATGTCCTTGCCGATGAAGTGGTACAGCTCGGCGGTGGAGTCCTTGTTCCAGAAGGTGTCGAAATCCAGCTCCGGGCGACGGGCGCAGAGGTTCTTGAAGCTGGCCATGTAGCCGACCGGGGCGTCCAGCCAGACGTAGAAGTACTTGCCCGGCTCGCCGGGGATCTCGAAGCCGAAGTAGGGTGCGTCACGGCTGATGTCCCATTCCTGCAGGCCAGATTCCAGCCATTCGGCGATCTTGTTGGCCACGGCGTCCTGCAGGGTGCCGCTGCGGGTCCACTGCTTGAGCATGTCCTGGAAGGCGGGCAGGGCGAAGAAGAAGTGCTTGGACTCCTTCAGCACCGGCGTGGCGCCGGAGATGGCCGAGCGCGGGTCCTTCAGCTCGGTGGGCTCGTAGGTGGCACCGCATTTTTCGCAGTTGTCGCCGTATTGATCCTCGGCCGCGCACTTGGGGCAGGTGCCCTTGATGAAGCGGTCGGCCAGGAACATACCCTTTTCCGGGTCGAAATACTGGGTGACCGAACGGGTATTGATATGGCCGGCGGCATTGAGCCGGTGGTAGATCAGCTCGGACAGTTCGCGGTTCTCTTCCGAGTGGGTCGAGTGATAGTTGTCGAAATCCACCAGAAAATCGGCGAAATCAGCGGTATGTTCCGCCTTGACGTTGTCGATCAACTGCTCGGGGGTGATGCCTTCCTTTTCAGCCCGCAACATGATCGCCGAGCCATGGGCGTCGTCAGCGCACACATACACGCACTGGTTGCCGCGCAGCTTCTGGAAACGCACCCAGATGTCGGTCTGAATGTATTCAAGCATGTGCCCCAGATGGATCGAACCGTTGGCATAGGGCAGGGCGCTGGTAACGAGGATCTGGCGGGAATTGGCGTTGCTGGACATGGGACTCGGCTTCTGTTGGATAAACGGGTCAAAGCCGGCAATTGTACCTGTTTGGCGGGGGGAGGTCATTAGATGGGGTTATCCACGCAGTCTTTGAACACCCGCAAATTCAACCGGCACAGGCAAGCCGCGCGCTTGTCTGCTTTACTGAACGTACTCAATATTCGTAGGAAGGAGAGTGGCAATGAGTTGGATCGTTTCTTTGATTATCGGTGGCATCATCGGCTGGCTGGCCAGCATCATCATGAAAACCAACGCGCAGATGGGCATCATCGCCAACGTCCTCGTCGGCATCATCGGCTCCATGCTCGGCTTCTGGATCGCCGGTATGCTGGGGTTCGCCGAAGGCGGTCTCATCATACGCTTCATCATCTCGATCGCCGGCGCGGTGCTGCTGATCTTTATCCTGAGGGCGCTGGGCTTTTTCAAACGAGCCTGAAGCGTAAAGCTATTCACTTGATCCCGTCATTCTCGGCGCAGGCCGAGAATCCACTGGCACGATGCCAACCTGAACCCTGGATCCTCGGCCTGCGCCGAGGATGACGGTGTGGAGAGCGACCGGGGATGACGAGATTGCTGGAGCATGCATGAAGTACATCTTCGAGGTACACATCAAAGAGGGCCACAGGGCTGAGGACTACGCCGATGCCTGGGTACGCGCCAGCGAGATCATCCAGCGGGCACCGGGTGCGCGCGGTACCGAGTTGCATCGCAAGATCGGTGATCCGGACAGGCTGATCGCGATCGCCAGCTGGGACAGCAAGGCGCAGCGCGATGCCATGGAAGGGCAGCATGACCCGACGGTGGCGGCGATCATCAAGAGCGCGGCGCCGTTTTGCGAGATCCATCCCATCGGCGAGTTCGAGGAACCGGAGTGGGTGGTGAAGCCGGGGTGAGCGGTAAAGCTGTCCGTTAGCCCCGTCACCCTCACTGCACGCCACGCTGGCTCTCACGCCACGCTGGCTCTCCACGCCCCTGGCTCTCCACGCCACCCTGGCTCTCCACACCACGCTGACTCTCCACACCGTCATCCTCGGCGCAGGCCGAGGATCCAGTGTTCCGGTTGACTCCCAGTGGCCGATGGATCCTTCGCCTTCGCGAAGGATGACGGGCTAAGGAGCGGCCTCAGGGCTAAGGAACGGCGTCAGGGCTGAGGCGGCTGTTTCGCTGAACTCCCACATCCCCCGAAGGTCACTTGTACAACGTCAATGGATGGGATGAATCATGATTTCGACATCATTTCGCGGTATCTGGCAGGTGGTGATTCTGGTGCTGCTCAGCAGCCTGGTGGCCGGCTGCGGCATCAACAATATTCCCCGCTATGACGAGCAGGTGAAGTCCGCCTGGTCGCAGGTCGAGAACCAGTACCAGCGCCGCGCCGACCTGATCCCCAATCTGGTGGAAACGGTGAAGGGTTTTGCCCGGCAGGAACAGGAGACACTGACCGCGGTGGTCGAGGCGCGGGCCCGGGCCACGTCGATCCAGGTATCGGTGGATGATCTGGATGATCCGGCCAAGATGCAGGCCTTCGAGCAGGCCCAGGCGCAGTTGACCGGGGCGTTGAGCCGGTTGATGGCGGTGTCCGAGCGTTATCCCGACCTCAAATCCAACCAGAACTTCCTGGCGTTGCAGTCGCAGCTCGAGGGTACCGAGAACCGCATCGCTGTGGCCCGCCGCGACTACATCGGCGCGGTGCAGCAATACAACACCGAGATCCGCACCTTCCCAGGTCGCATCTGGCATAGCCTGATGTACAGCGATATGCCGATCCGGGAAAACTTCGAGGCCACCACCGAAAACGCCGAGCAGGCGCCGCAGGTACAGTTCGAATGAGATGGTTCCGCCTGCTGACGCTGGGTCTGCTGTGTTGGGCTGCGGGTGTATCGGCCCAGCAGGCCTCCGCAGAACTGACCCTGCCGGCGCTGACCGGCCGGGTGGTCGACCAGGCGGAATTGCTCAGTGCCCCGGTGGAAGCGCAACTGACCCAGATGCTGGCCGGCCATGAGCAAGCCACCACCGAGCAGGTGGTGGTGGTCACAGTACCCGATCTGCAGGGGCGCAGCATCGAGGAATTCGGTGTGCAGCTGGGCCGCGAGTGGGGTATCGGGCAACAGGAAGAGGACAACGGGGCGCTGTTGATCGTGGCCAGGGATGATCGGCGGATGCGGATCGAAGTCGGTTACGGGCTGGAGGGGCGGCTGACCGATGCGCAATCCTCGATCATCATCAACCAGATTCTGGTGCCGGCATTTCGCCGGGGTGATTTCGAAGGCGGGATCGTCGCCGGCACCGAGGCAATGATCCAGGTATTGGGCGGCGATCCGCTGCGAGCCTCGACCGGCGCAACGGGTGAGCGCCCGCCGGCCCCCCTGGTCGGTGGGCTGACCTTCTTTTTCATGATCATCCTGTTTCTTATCAGCGGCGGCGGTGGTCGTGGCGGCCGGGGACGTCTGGGTCGGGCGGTATTAGCCGGCGCCCTGCTTGGAGGGATGGGCCGCGGTGGTGGCATGGGCGGCGGTGGTTTCGGCGGTGGCGGTGGCGGTTTTGGTGGCGGCGGCGCTTCGGGTGGCTGGTGATGCAGACAAGGGACGGGCAATGACACTTCTGACGCAGGACGAACAGCAACAGGTCGCGGCAGCGATCGACCGCATCGAGCAGCATACGGATGCCGAGGTGGTGACGGTGCTGGCCGCGCAGGCTGACGACTATCATTACATTCCACTGCTGTGGGCCGGGCTGGCAGCGTTATTGCTGCCGGGCATCGTAGTGGTACTGACCGGCTGGCTGAGCAGCGGCTGGCTGTTGCTGGCCCAATGGCTGACCTTCATCGTGCTGGCGCTGGTGTTTCGCAGTCCGGGCGTTACTACCCGATTGATTCCGCGCGCGGTGCGGCACTGGCGCGCCAGCAACCTGGCCCATCGGCAGTTCATCCAGCTGGGTCTGCACCACACCAGCGATGCGACGGGCATGCTGATCTTCGTTTCCGAGGCCGAGCGCTATGTGGAGATCATGGTGGACCGCGGTATTTCCGGGCGCATCGATGACAGCGTGTGGGAGTCGATCATCACCGACTTCACTGGGCAGGTACGCCAGGGCAAAACGCTGGAAGGCTTTCTGGCCTGTATCGAGGCCTGTGGTGCAGAGCTGCGTCAGGCGGTGCCGTCGACCCATGAGCGCAACGAGTTGCCCAACCGGTTGGTCATCCTGTCGTAGAATGGCCGTTCGACAGTAAAGGAATCGATCCATGAAAGGTCTACTGCAGGTTCTGGGCGCGTCTGCGCTGGTATTGGGTTCAACTCAGGCGCTGGCGCAACCGGTCGGGTTATGGAATACCGAAGACAATCAGGGGCAGGTGGAAGTCAGCCCCTGCGGCGAAAAACTCTGTGGTGAGCTGGTGTGGTTGGCCGAGCCCATGGATAGCAGCGGGCAGCCCAAGCTCGATCAGCATAATCCCGACGAGAGCTTGAGGGATCGTCCGGTGCAGGGTTTGCGCATCCTCTGGGACATGCAGCCGGCCGGCGATGGCCAGACCTGGGAGAACGGCAAGGTGTATGACCCGGAAAGCGGCAAGACCTATCAGGGCAAGATCACTCTCGATGGGGCGGATGTGCTCAAGTTGCGTGGGTTTGTCGGTGCGCCTATTTTCGGTCGCACTTCCACCTGGACCCGGGCCGAAGCCCCTGGCGCAGCAGAGTAACGGTGATCAGAGGCTGCGGCCGAGCCTGAGCATCTTCACTGTCAGCGCCAGGTAGGCCAGCGTCCAGCTGGCCGCGGACAGGCTCAGCAACAGTGGCTGGGCAAAGGCCGCCGGGCCGCTGATATAGCGCAGTACCGCGGCAATGGCGATCAACCCGGTAATGCTCCAGACCCAGCCGGTGCGCGGTGGTGTCTTGCTGCTGCGCTGGAAATACAGCCGCAGCATCACCCCGGTGGACAGGGTGCCCAGGCCGCCGATGGTGATCAGATGCAGGGCCGGCGCTGTGGCGTTCTGGTTTATAAAGGCAACGCCACTGGCAATACTGCCGAGCGCCAGCCAGGCGTAGCCGATGCCGAAGGCCAGCAGGTCCGGCCGCTCGGCGCAGCGCCACAATTCCCAGCGCAGACAGCGCACAGCCAGCACCCCGCCGGCTGCGATCAGGCAGAGGCCGGACCAGCGATAACTGATAGTGTCGCTCAGCCACGGTAGCAGCAGCGGCAGAATGGCCAGTCCCAGCAGGATGATCAACGCCGATTCCATATGCGGTTGCAGTCGGGCCCGGGGCTCATGTCCCTGACGCTCCAGGGTGACGGCGGCCGCCGGGGCGATAAGGCGTCCACCCATGAACATCATCAGCAGCAACAGGCAAAGCACCCCGGCGTGGAGCAGGCGCTGGGTGGTCAATGGCAGGCTGCGCGCCAGGTCGGGCCAGTAACGCCAGGCGACGAGCAACCCCAACCAGGC
>DXBL01000270.1 GCA_019116555.1 Candidatus Pseudomonas excrementavium | reverse complement strand
CGATTACGCGCGTACCCGAGAGAGCTGTCGAACTGGTACTCGACAATCCCAGGGTGGGCGCATGACTGGAGTAAGCTCCTGGGAGATTCGAGAACCAGCTCGTATCTGCTGGCAGCGGCACGGAGTTCCCTGCACGCAACTCAGCGGTTGATCATCACCGGCTGTGCACTTTGCCCATGGCGCTGGCAATAGCCCAGCCATTCACCCAGAAACTGATTGAGCTGGAATTTTTCGTCCGGCTGCAGCATCTGTTCATTAGGATAGGGATAGACACCCTGGAAGCGGCGGCGGTCATGCACGACGGTGACTTCAGCCATGCGGGCATCGTGGTACAGGCGCACCTCCATGATCGGGGGCGTCAGCCATTCATGGCGTTTCTCATGCCGAAGCCGCAATGTGGTGGTGTAGGGGCAGCGTTCGAGCACCTGCATCACCAGGCGCTGCTGCTCCCCACTCGCACTGAGCAGGATATGGCACTCATCCTTCAGCGCCATGTCCGGCATCAATTGGCGCAGACGGTAGAAGTTGGTCTCGCATACTGCCTGCAGCGACGACAGATCGACCCGATAGCGGGGTTTGCCAAGGGCCATCACGGCTGCGGCCCCGCCTGGTCACGCAGAGCCTGACCATGCAACTCCAGCCATTGCAGGGCAATGATGCTGGCGGCATTGTCGATCCGACCATCGGCCATGGCCGCCAGCGCCTCGCTGCGTGGCCAGACACTGACGCGGATGTCCTCGCCCTCTTCCGCCAGCCCATGCAGGCCGCCCACGCCCCGGCTGTCCACCGTCGCGCAGTACAGATAAACCTGCTCGTCGCTGCCGCCCGGCGATGGGAAGTAGCGCGTGATCGGCGTCAGGTTCAGCAAAGTGAGCCCGGCTTCTTCCTGGGCTTCGCGATGGGCAACCTGCTCGGCCTCTTCACCCTCGTCAAACAGCCCGGCAACCAGTTCCAGCATCCAGGGGTTGGCGCGCTTGCCCAGCGCCCCGACGCGGATCTGCTCAATCAGCACCACCGCATCCTGCCAGGGGTCGTAGGGCAGCACGCACACCGCGTCCGGCCGCACGAACAGCTCGCGGCGCAGCTCCGGTCCCCAACCGCCGGCAAACAGGCGATGACGCAGGGTCAACACATCCAGCCGGTAGAAACCGCGAAATCCGGGTTCTCGACGCAGGATCTCGACATCCTGCTGATTGAAGTCGGTCAAATAATCGCCCCTGAAAAAAGACATACCCAATGGTCGTGCTTTTAAACTCGCATATCCGAGCGGACCGAGGCAAGGACTGACCTGTTTCAGCGGCGAACGGTCGTGCCGAGGCGTGCTGCTCACCGCCCCGGCACCCGTTATCCGCCATCCAGCTTACCCTGTCATCCTGCCTACACTCGTCATCCCACCTACACCCGTCATCCTCGGCGCAGGCCGAGGATCCACAGATGACACTGGAGTTGTCGGAGCCCTGGATCCTCGGCCTGCGCCGAGGATGACGGTAAGGGGCGCCCCTATCGCTACACCTTCTGGTACAACTGGGAGCCGGTCTGGCGGAACTCCGAGGACTTGGCCCGCATGCCCTCTTCCATCGCCAGGTCCACCGCCTGAATCCGCTGTGCAGCGGCGTAGTCGCGTACCTCCTGGGTGATCTTCATCGAGCAGAATTTCGGCCCGCACATGGAGCAAAAATGCGCCACCTTGGCCGACTCCTTGGGCAGGGTCTCGTCATGGAAGGCGCGGGCGGTATCAGGGTCGAGGCCAAGATTGAACTGGTCCTCCCAGCGGAATTCGAAACGCGCCTTGGAGAGCGCATTATCGCGGATCTGCGCCCCGGGGTGCCCCTTGGCCAGGTCCGCCGCATGGGCAGCGATCTTGTAGGTGATGATGCCGGTCTTCACATCATCGCGATTCGGCAGCCCCAGGTGCTCCTTGGGCGTGACGTAGCAGAGCATGGCGCAGCCGAACCAGCCGATCATCGCCGCACCGATGCCACTGGTGATGTGGTCGTAGCCCGGCGCGATATCCGTGGTCAGCGGCCCCAGGGTATAGAACGGCGCCTCGTCGCAACACTCCAGCTGCTTGTCCATGTTCTCCTTGATCAATTGCATGGGCACATGGCCCGGGCCTTCGATCATGCATTGCACATCGTGCTTCCAGGCAATCTTCGTCAACTCACCGAGGGTCTCCAGCTCACCGAACTGAGCCGCATCGTTGGCATCGGCAATGGAGCCGGGGCGCAGGCCGTCGCCCAGGGAGAAGGACACATCATAGGCCTTCATGATCTGGCAGATATCCTCGAAGTGGGTATAGAGGAAGTTTTCCTGATGGTGCGCCAGGCACCACTTGGCCATGATCGAACCACCACGGGAGACGATACCGGTCACCCGGTTCGCCGTCATCGGCACATAGCGCAGCAGCACGCCGGCATGGATGGTGAAGTAGTCCACGCCTTGCTCCGCCTGCTCGATCAAGGTATCGCGGAAGATTTCCCAGGTCAGGTTCTCGGCGATGCCATCGACTTTCTCCAGCGCCTGGTAGATAGGTACGGTACCGATCGGCACAGGCGAGTTGCGGATGATCCACTCCCGGGTCTCATGGATATTCTTGCCGGTGGACAGGTCCATCACCGTATCCGAGCCCCAGCGGATGCCCCAGGTCATCTTCTCGACTTCTTCCTCGATGGACGAACCCAGCGCCGAGTTGCCGATATTGCCGTTGATCTTCACCAGGAAGTTGCGACCGATGATCATCGGTTCCAGCTCGGTGTGGTTGATATTGGCGGGGAGAATAGCGCGGCCCCGAGCAATTTCCTCACGCACGAATTCCGGCGTGATTTCCCTGGGAATGCTGGCACCGAAGCTGTGGCCGGGGTGCTGCTCGGTCAACAGACCGGCGGCGCGCGCCTCCTGCAGCTTCATGTTTTCG
>DXBL01000269.1 GCA_019116555.1 Candidatus Pseudomonas excrementavium | reverse complement strand
GTGATTGCCCTGGACGAACAGCAGACCGCCAGCCTGGTCGAGGCGCAGGCCTGGCAGCCGGACTCCCCGGACCAGGCGGTGAGCCCGGCGGTGGGTCAGGCACTGGCTGCCTATCTGGTGGATCGCATCAGCATGATTCCCGACCAGCCGCTGACCCTGGGACATATCGAAGGTACCTTCGGCCCGGCCGAGGTGCGCATGCCAGTCAGTCAGGGAGAGGCCTGGATCTATCCACGTCAGGGTGTGGTGGTGGCCGTCAGCGACGAGCAGGCCCATTCGATCATGTTCGGTCTGCACGAGGAGCTCTGACGGCAGCGCGTTTACCGAGTTGCCATCAGGCCGCGCCCATTCGCGGGCAAGCCCGCTCCCACCTAGAAGCAGCTGCCATTTTTCCGCGCCGGGGCTGCGGCGCGCGGTCGCAGCCCGCCCGGGCGCCATGCAAAGCCCTGTTGCTTGCCGTACACTTCACGCATATCCGTGATGATGGCGAGACACCATAATGACGCAGAAAATCAGCTTCAACCGGGCCCTGATCGAGAAATACGACCGGCCGGGCCCGCGTTATACCTCCTACCCGACCGCGCCGCAGTTTCATCAGGCGTTCGCCATGGATGACTATCAGGCCGCTGCCAAAGCCAGCAACGCCGCCGCCGAACCCAAGTGCCTGTCGGTGTATATCCACATCCCGTTCTGCAAGAGCCTGTGCTATTACTGCGCCTGCAACAAGATCATCACCCACAAGACCGAGCGGGCGGTAGAGTACCTGGAATACCTCAAGCGCGAGATCGCCATGCAGGCGGCGCTGTTCGACAAATCCCGCAAGCTGACCCAGCTGCACCTGGGCGGCGGCACGCCGACCTACCTGACCAGCGAGCAGCTCGAAGACCTGATGAACACGCTGCGCACGTCCTTCAACCTGGACGACAGTGATGATCACGAATTCTCCCTGGAAGTCGATCCGCGTACCGTTGCGCCCATGCAGATCCATCAGTTGCGCGCACTGGGCTTCAATCGCCTGAGCTTCGGCGTGCAGGACTTCGACGAGGCGGTGCAGGCCGCGGTCAACCGGCTGCAGAGCGAGGAGCAGACTCGCGAGCTGGTCCAGGCCGCCCGCGAAGCGCAGTTCAAGTCGGTCAGTGTCGACCTGATCTACGGCCTGCCGCTGCAGACCATCCAGAGCTTCGATGTCACCCTGAGCAAGATCATCGACATGCGCCCTGACCGCATCGCTGCCTACAGCTACGCGCACCTGCCGGACCTGGTGCGGGCGCAGCGGCTGATTCGCCCGCAGGACATGCCGCCGCCGGAGCGCAAGCTGGAACTGCTGGAGCTGACCATCGAGCGGCTGACCTCCGCCGGTTACATCTACATCGGTATGGACCACTTCGCCCTGCCGGACGATGAGCTGGCGCAGGCCCGCGAGAACGGCACCCTGCAGCGCAACTTCCAGGGGTACTCGACCCACGCCGACTGCGACCTGATCGGCATCGGCGTGTCCTCGATCGGCAAGGTCGGCGACAGCTACAGCCAGAGTGTCAAGGAACTGTCCCAGTACTATGCGCGGCTGGATAGCGGCATGCTGCCGATTCACCGGGGTTACAACCTGAGTGAGGATGACGTACTGCGCCGCGAGGTCATCCTCGACCTGATGTGCCAGGGGCGCATCGACTTCCGCAAATTCGAGGATAGCTACGGCATTGAGTTCAAGAGCTACTTCGCCGACGCGCTGGATCAATTGGCCGAGCCGGTGGCCGACGGGCTGGTGGCGATCAACGACAGCGAACTGCTGTTGCTGCCCGAAGGCCAACTGATGCTGCGCAACGTGGCGATGGCGTTCGATGCCTATCTGGGTGCTGAGCAGAAGGGCAATTTCTCCCGTACGGTGTGACCGGCCGGGAGAAGCCTAATTCCGGGCTTGTCCCGGAACCCACTACACCGAAGCTCATTGGCAAGTTGGTACTGATTGTCAGCCCGTTGCTGGATTCTCGGCCTCGGCTTTGGCTTCCTGCGTCGCCCTAACTCCTGCATCCATGCAGTCGTTCGCCGAGAATGACGGCGTTAAGTACGTCGTATTGCGATGCGGGGCCGAGCTATCGGGAGTGCCGATCAGTTTGGGCGGACAGTTGAGCGTCGGCTCGGCCTATTCCCCGATTCCCATGTAATCAATCCGCCATTGATGGAAGGGCTGCCGGCGCAGCCCTTTCTCGTTGGTGCCGCCCGCCGCCCTCTCTCTTCCCCGCTCCGCTATCTTTCTCCCCCATCCATTCCCCATACAGCCACCCGTTCCCTCATAACAGTCATCCTTCTCTCATAACAGCCTCCTTTCTCTCATACCGCCATCTCTCTCTCATACCGTCATCCTTCGCGAAGGCGAAGGATCCACCGGTAACGCCGTAGCCAGCCAGGATCCCGGTTCCAGCCGGAGACGGTGAGAGTTACAAATGGGGAGATAATAGGATGGCTTGGATTATCGAGCGCTCTGCCATATCGAAGGTTCTGGCGCGCAGCAGGGCGCTAGGTGTCGCTTGCTGAACCAGTAATATGTGGCCACAGATCGTGCCACTGCGGGTTGTCTTTCTGGATCAGGTTGATCTTCCATTGGCGCAGCCAGTTTTTCAGTCTCTTCTCCCGATTGATAGCGCTTTCCATGGTTTCATGCTGCTCATACCAAACCAACCGTTTCAATTGATGGGTTTGGGTGAAACCCGCCACCACCCCTTCTCGATGCTGCCACACCCGCTGCGTCAAGTTGGAGGTGACGCCAACATACAACGTACCGTTGCGTTTGGATGCCATGATGTAAACGGCCGGCTGCATGGTGATTCCGATCTTTGTTTCCGAGCCCTACATTCTGGATAAAACCATCCGCTGACTACCAGTTTCAGATCACGCTATTCAGAACTGTGTCGCAAAACGAAGACGATATCGTAGGGCTGTCCCCTTAGCCCCGTCATTCTCGGCGAACGACTGCATGGATGCAGGAGTTAGGGCGACGCAGGAAGCCAAAGCCGAGGCGGAGAATCCATCGGTACGCAATACCAACCTGACCCTGGATCCTCGGCCTGCGCCGAGGATGACGGTGATTGAGCACGACAAAGTGCAATTTGGACTGGTCTGGAAGGGCAGAAACGCTCTTCAGTGAAGAGTATTAGGGGCGATATCGGGAAGTCTTATCCATGCGGCTCAAGACTTATCCTGCCACCTGCCACCTGCCACCTGCCACCTGCCACCTGCCACGTCCACACCCCCGTCATCCTTCGCGAAGGCGAAGGATCCACCGATGACTCAGGAGCCAGGCAGGAAGCTGGATTTGCGGCCTCGGCTCTAGCTTCCTGCACCGCTCTAACTCTTGCACCCATGCAGTCGTTCGCCATGAATGGCGCGGGCGAACGGCGTGAAGTGAACAGCATTCGGCCAGGGCGTGGCGTTACAGCAGCTCCCTTTCCAGCTCCTCGATGGGCATGGGCCGCCCGAACAGATAACCCTGATAGTGATAACAGCCACGCTCGCGCAAGGCGGACCGTTGCAGTTCGGTCTCCACCCCCTCCGCCAGCACGGAGATCTTCATGCGTTCGGCGAGCAGAATGATCGTCTGCGCAATGTCGGCACTGTTGGAGTCGAAGGCAATGTCCCGCACGAAGCTCTGATCAATCTTCAGCTGGTCCAGCGGCAGGCGCTTGAGGTAGGCCAGCGAGGAATAACCGGTGCCGAAATCATCCAGCGAGAAGCCCACACCGTGGGCCTTGAGGTTGTTCATCTTGTCGATGATGTTTTCGATCTCATGTATCAGCGCGCTTTCGGTCAGTTCCAGCTTCAGTTGCTGCGCCGGTGCGCCGGTGCGTTGCAATATCTCCAGCACCTGATCGACGAAATTGGCCTGACCCAGTTGCCTGGCGCTGATATTGACCGAGATGGTCAGCTGTGCGGTGGGCGGGGCTTCGGCCCAGCGTGCCAGTTGCCGGCAGGCGCTCTCCAGCACCCACTGCCCGAGCGGCAGGATCAGGCCGTTGTCCTCCGCTACCGGAATGAAGCGGGCCGGGGAAATCAGCCCTTGCTCCGGATGTGCCCAGCGCACCAACGCCTCAGCACCGAGCACTTGGCCCTGATCATCAACCTGCGGCTGGTAATGCAGGAGAAACTGCTGCTGCTCCAGGGCAATGCGCAGGCCGGCATCGATCTCGCTGCGCGCCCTGATCTCGGCCTGCATCCGCGGGTCGAAGAAGCTCAGCGTGTTGTTGCCGGCACTCTTGGCCTGCGACATCGCCAGTTCGGCGCGCTTGAGCGGTTCCACTGACAATGCCGGATATCCGGCTCCGAACAGGGCGATACCGATGCTGGCAGAGCCGCGATACTCGGTCTCGCCCAGTCGATAGGGCCGTGCCAGTTGTTGCAGAATCCGGTTGCCCAATTGCTCGGCCTGCTGTGCGGCCTCGAGCTCCTGTTTGCCCAGATTCTCGAGCAGCACCACGAATTCATCCCCGCCCAGCCTGGCGACCGCGTCCTTGTGCGGCGCGCAACTGATCAGGCGGGTCGCGACCTGCTCCAGCATGCGGTCGCCGGCGGTGTAGCCTTCGGTATCGTTGAGCACCTTGAAATCATCCAGATCCACCACCAGCAGCGCACTGTAGGTCTGGCGGCGTTTCGCCGCGCCCAGGGCTTCTTCGAGGCGATCAAGGAACAGCCGCCGGTTGGGCAGTTTGGTCAGCGAGTCGTAGAAGGCCAGGGTGCGCATCTGCTCTTCGCTGGCCTTGCGTGCCGAGATGTCGGACAGCGAAGCAACATAATGGGTGGTCTGCCCCTGTTCATCGCTCACCGTGCCGATGGACAACAGTTGCGGGTAGATTTCGCCATTCTTGCGCTTGTTCCAGATTTCGCCCTGCCAGGCCCCGTAGCGGTTGATGGCCTGCCACATATCGGCGTAGAACTGCCGATCATGCCGGCCGGACTGCAGCAGATTGGGCCGCTGGCCGATGACCTCGTCGGCGTCATAGCCGCTGATCCGGGTGAAGGCCTGGTTGCAGCGCAGGATGCGCAGATCGGCATCGGTGATGAGCATGCCGACCTGGGACTCGAAGGCCCGGGCGGCGATGCGCAGGTCTTCATCCGCCTTCTTGCGCTCGGTGATGTCCCGGGCCGAGCTGAAGAGCAGGGGGCGGCCATCGATATCGACCCGCACGGTGGACATTTCGACCGGGAAGCGATGGCCCTGCTTGTGTTGGAATTGGGTTTCGAATGTCGAGATCTGTTCGGGTTGCAGCCGGTTGCCCAATAGCTGCATTGTCTCTCTTGCCGGATGCCGGGCGTCCCAGCGGTCGGGAGAGCTGTCTTTCAACTCGTCCGGGGTGTAGCCCAGCATCTGGTAGAAAGCATCACTGGCATCCATCAGTCGTCCACGCTCATCGAGGATATGGATACCATCACTGGCATGGCGCAGCAGCATCTGGCTGCGCCGGTTGGCCTGGTCCCCGGCCTTGATCTGCCGCCACAGCAGCACCGCGCCGCCGGCGGTGACCAGCAGAAACAGCAAGCCCAGCAAGATGGCTCGGTTGACGTCATGCCGCCAGGTAGCGAGATAGTCTTCCTCGCCCAGTCCGGCGACGACGAACACCGGCATGGCGCTCACGCGCCGGAAGGCATCGATGCGGGGGATCCGGTCGGCGGTGCCGTCGCTGTAGAAGAGGCCGGACTCCTCACCCGAGGCCAGCAGCTCGGTGAGCTCGATGGAGCCGCCCACCGTGCCGGTGTGCCCGGGTGGCGCATCCAGGGGCGGGTGGCGCGCCACCAGTCGCTTGTCCAGGTCGCGGATCAGCGCAATGCCCTTCGGACCGAGATTGAGACCCGAGATCAATCCGGCGAAATGCCGGGCGGGCACCGCCGCCATGGTGATGCCGGCAAACCGGCCGTCGGGATGGTTGTAGCGTCTGGAGAACACCTGCACCCACTCGCCGTCCGCCGTATCGTTGCGCAACTGGCTGACCAGCAGCTCGGTCTGCGGGTTGTCGCGGTGGCTGATGAAATAGTCCTTGTCCGCGTAACTGCCCGGCTGGGCCGTCGCCGCACCGAGCCGTACATTGCCCTGGGCATCGGTGACCTGGACGCCGGCGATATCACCGATGCCCGAGGTGATCAGGGTGGTCAGCGGTACTTCGTCCAGGTTGCCACCATTGTTCAGCACCATTTCCAGGTGCGACTGCACCTTCTTCAACACCAGCCCCGCCTCCCGCGCTGCGCCGGTGACGCTCTGATCCATCAACAGTGCCAGGTTGGTTACAGTGGTGCGTACTTCAGCGATCTTGCGTTCATACCCGGCCTTCAGCGTGACCGCCAGCAGGGTGGCCATGAACAGGTTCAGTGTCACTGTGGCGATCAATAGCATCGAGGCTACGGATTTCAGATTCTGCGGCATGCGATGGTCTCGGAAGGCGCGGCGCTCCCCCAATCCCAGGGGATGAGGAAGTATATGGGCCTTGCTGGCCGATGTCAGGTGAAGATCCAACCTTCACCGGCCTCAACGCCCGTTCTTGAGGCTCTCCACTGCCAATTCCAGCGCCTTGAACATATCCAGCCGGGCCGAGTGGCCTATGTCCGGGTCCTGCAGGTCATTGCCGCGTTCCGAAGGCAGGATCGGGGCGGTCAGGTCGTCGGCTTCCATGGGTTCGAAATCGCTTTCCCCGCCGATGGTCATGGCGCTGCGGCGCAACAGCATGCGCAACTGATCCGGTTGCAACTCGGGATTGATCGACAGCATGGCGGCGATGACGCCGGCCACCAGGGGAGTCGCGTAGGAGGTTCCGCAATGCACTGGGCCGGTTTGCTCGGCAAGGGGTGACGAGCCGGCGGTACAGGCGGCAGCGGTGATGTCGACACGCATATCGGAATTGGATGCCTTGCGCCGGGTGACATAGTCAGGGTCATCGAGGTCGACACCCTTACTGCTGCGCTGGTGCCCGCCGACGACGAACAATTGGTCGGTGACGAAGGAGGAGGGCAGGCGGTAGTCGTCCCGGCTGGAGAAGGAGGCGCCGTTGCCGGCGGAGTTCACCACCACTACATCGGGATGCTCGCGGCGCAGCCACAGAAAGAACTCTTCCAGCAGTTCTTCATAACCGCTCATGGCAATACCGGAGCGCAGCAACGAATCCACCGGGTCGCCGTTTACATCGCGGGCACCGATGCGATGGATGCCCCAGCTCCAGTTGAGCACCCGTGCGCCGTCTTCGACCAGGTTGACCGAGGCAGCGATATTGGCGGTAATGCCCGCATCGGAATTGCGATCGACAATCACATCGAACCCCGGCCCAACCTGGTCCAGAGCACGCAAAAAACCGTTGCTGCCGCCATTGTCCCAGCCGGCGGCGAGGATACCGGTGACCGTCGTACCGTGCCCGCCGGCGGCCTGCGCGTCGCGGGCATACACGCAGGTACGGGTCATATCGCTGCGGCAGTCGCCGAGGTAGTCGCTGAAATCCGGTGCGTCAAAGTCCACATCACGTTCGATCACGCCGATACGCACCGGATGCGTTTCAATATGGTCTGAGGGTTTCTCCAGTCGCCGCTGATAGAAATTCACGGCGTCCAGAAAGCGGTTGGATACTTCCTCTTCACTCGTCTTTATCGGCGGGTCGGCAATGTCCCGCTCAACCAGCTTCTCAGCGCCGGACTCTTCGATCACCACGGCGTCCACGCTCACTTCACTGCCGATGCGCAGTACCGCAGCGTCACGTTGCTCCAGATTCTTGGCAGGCAGGCGAAACTGATAGGTATTGAGCGGCGGAATGGCACCCACTACTTCGGCGTCATAGCGTTTGGCGAGCCGACGGGCTTCCTCTATGCCGTCATAGCCTTCTTCGATGATCACGCTCACCAGGTCCACGTACGTGGTCAGGCCGTCCCGGTTCTGCGCTACAGCATCCTGATCGGCAGCGACCACATGACTGGAACCCAGGCTCACCCATACCGGATTGCTGCTCTGGCCCTGCTGTTCGATCCATAGCGGGCCGCTGGGAGTGCTGGCAGCGTCGACCTGCACGCGTATCTGTCCCGCGCCATGGTCGATCTGGTCGGCTGCCAAGGGCGCTCCGTTGATACGGACCTGGGATGGGCCTTGCTCAAGTCCCGACACCTGCAGGCAGAATGTCGGCTGACGTGTTTCCAGCAGGTCACCACAGCGCTGCAGTTGAGTAATGCGCAGTGGCGTCGCAGCTGCGGCGTTGATGGATATGCATGACAGTGCCATGACCAGCCCGACAACAGCTGCTTGAAGCTTCCTCATCTACATCCTCGAAACGTCATCTGAACCTACGTTGAATCAGACCGGTAAAGCCGTGATTGTTTCAGAAGATTTTGTATAGAATGTTTCTCATTTAGTTTCGTGTTGCCACTATGACACCGATCATGCCCATTGCTGCACGTATTCTTGCGGTTGAAGACGATTCACTGCTCGCCGGCCAGTTGCAGATGCACCTGCAGGAGAGCGGCCACTGTGTCACGCTCAGTGACGGCAATGACGGTCTGCTGCTGGCCGAGCGCGGCAATTTCGACCTGATCCTGCTGACTGTTCTGGGACCGGAAGGCCTGGGCATGCTGCAGCAGCTGCGCCGTCGAAGTCATGTGCCGGTATTGCTGATGTCGGCGTTGAATGATGAGCAGAATCGCATCGCCGGATTCAGCCTGGGGGCGGATGACTATCTACCGAAGCCTTTCAGTATTGCCGAGCTCCGGGTGCGCGTTACCGCCATCCTCCGGCGGGTGGCCTATGAGCGGCAGGGCCCGCCGTCCTGCGAGCCAGACGAGCTGTACTTTGACGAAACCAACAGCGATGTGAGCCTAGCGGGCAGCCGCGCCGGATTGACCGCCAGCGAATATCGCGTACTGGAGTTGCTCTGGCAGCATCCCAACGAGGTTCTGAGCAAGACCTTTCTGTATCAACAGGCGCTGCGCCGCGGCTACGCCCGGCATGA
>DXBL01000268.1 GCA_019116555.1 Candidatus Pseudomonas excrementavium | reverse complement strand
CTGTTGATAACCCATGCAGGCCTTGAGGTGGTCGCGCAGCAACTCGATGCCCTGGCCGCTGCGGGCACTGAGATGCAGGCTGACGCTACCGTCGGTGGCGGTCTGCTGGCCGACTGCGGCGCCGATAAGGTCGATCTTGTTGTAGATCAGGGTGATCTTCGCCGGATCCGGCTGTTGATCGAGAAACTCGGGCCACAGGCGAACAGGGTTGTCGGCCTCTGGCTGGCTGGCATCGACCATCAGCAGGATGCGATCGGCATCGGCAATCGCGGCCATGGCACGTTCGACGCCGATCTTTTCAACCACGTCATCGGTATCGCGCAGGCCGGCGGTATCGATGATATGCAGAGGCATGCCATCGATGTGGATATGTTCACGCAGAATATCCCGGGTGGTGCCGGCGATATCCGTGACGATGGCGCTTTCTCGGCCAGCCAGCGCGTTGAGCAAGCTGGACTTGCCGGCATTCGGCCGTCCGGCGATGACCACCGTCATGCCGTCACGCAGCAACGCGCCTTGCCCTGCTTCCCGGTGCACCTGAGCCAGCTGCGCCTGGACCGCCTGCAGTTGACTGAGTACATGGCCATCGGCAAGAAAATCGATTTCCTCTTCCGGAAAATCAATCGCCGCTTCGACATAGATACGCAGGTTAATCAGGGCTTCGGTCAACCCATGCACGCGCTGGGAAAAAGCGCCCTGCAGTGACTGCACGGCATTGCGCGCGGCCTGTTCGGAGCTGGCTTCGATCAGATCGGCGATGGCTTCGGCCTGGGCCAGATCGAGCTTGTCATTGAGAAAGGCCCGCTCGCTGAATTCCCCGGGACGCGCCAGGCGCGCGCCGAGTCGCAGGCAGGCCTTGAGCAGCATATCCATGACCACCGGGCCGCCGTGGCCGTGCAGTTCCAGTACGTCTTCGCCGGTAAAGGAATGCGGGCCCGGAAAGTACAGGGTCAGGCCATGATCGAGGGTGATGCCCTGATCATGGAACGGGCCGTAATGGGCATGCCGGGGTTTGGGCGTCAGGCCGCTTAGCTGCCGAGCGATAGCCAATGCCCCGGCACCGGACACCCGGACGATGCCGACGCCACCTTGACCTGGCGGCGTGGCGATGGCGGCGATGGTATCGGCGTGATAAGGGCGGCTCATTATCCGTTCCTGTCGAGTGGTCAAAAGATGGATGGCAAAACGCCCCGAAATCGGGGCGTTTGCGGGCTAGCCTGGCGGTGGCGATCAGTCCTTCGCCGCGGCGCCTTCGATCTGCCGGGTAATGTACCACTGTTGCGCGATCGACAGGATGTTGTTGACCACCCAGTACAGCACCAGTCCGGCCGGAAACCACAGGAAGAAGAAGGTGAAAATGATCGGCAGCATCTTCATTACCTTGGCCTGCATCGGGTCCGGCGGGGTCGGGTTGAGCTGCTGCTGGATGAACATGCTCACGCCCATCAAAATCGGCAGGATGAAGTAGGGATCCTTCAGCGACAGGTCGGTAATCCAGCCTATCCACGGGGCCTGGCGCATCTCGACGCTTTCCATCAGGGTCCAGTACAGGGCGATGAACACCGGCATCTGCACCAGGATCGGCAGACAGCCACCCAGCGGATTGATCTTTTCCTTCTTGTACAGCTCCATCATGCCCTGGGACATTTTCTGCCGGTCATCGCCATATTGCTCGCGCAGGGCCTGCAGTTTGGGCGCGACCCGGCGCATGTTGGCCATGGAGCGATAGCTGGTGGCCGACAGTGGGAAAAACACCAGCTTGATCAGGATGGTCAGCAGGATAATGCTCCAGCCCCAGTTGCCGACCAGACTGTGGATCAGGCTCAGTACCCAGAACAGCGGCTGGGCGATGAACCACAGGAAACCGTAGTCAACCGTCAGTTCCAGACCGGGGGAGATTTCCTTCAGGCGATCCTGAACCTTCGGGCCGGCGTAGAAATCGGCACTGATGGTGGCCTGTTCACCGGCGGACAGGTTCACTGCCGGGCTGACAAAACCGACGATGTAGTTGCCTTGGCTGTCCTTGCGGGTCTGATAGACATGCTGCTGCTCGGCGCTCGGAATCCAGGCGCTGACGAAATAGTGCTGCAACCAGGCGATCCAGCCACCTTCAACGGTCTGCTTCAGACGGTTGTCATCCATCTTGCCGAGCTTGAGCTTCTCGTAGGAATTCTCGGAACTCCAGTAGGCGGCCCCCAGGAAGGTGGCCATGCCGGTAGCGCTGGAACTGGATGGATCACCGCTGCCGTCACGCTTGATCTGGCCGAACAGGCTGCCGGTCCAGGCGCTGTCGCTCTGGTTGTCGATCAGGTAATCGACATCGATCAGGTAGTCACCCCGGGTGAAGGTGAAGCGCTTGATGTAATTGACATCGTTCTCGCTGAAATGCAGGTCAACGGTCAGGCTGTCGCTGCCCTCGGCCAGTTGATAGCTGGCCTGCTCGGCACTGTACAGCGGCCGGCCATTGGCGCGGGCATCAGGACCATTGCGACCGGCCAGTCCGCTCTGGGCAACATAGGTGCGGTTGTTGTTCTGCTCGAGCAACTGGAACGGCAGGTCCGGGCGGTCCTTGCGGGTAGGGTAAGCCGGCAGGGACAGGGAAACGATATCGCCACCCAGCGGATTGATGCTGACGTTCAGGGTGTCGGTCTGTACCCGAATCAGTCCGGAAGACGTAGCGGCAGTCTGTACCGGAGTGGTGGGAACATCATTCGCTGCCGGTTCGACCGCCTGCGGAACATCACTATCACCATCAGCGCTGTCAGTCACTGGCAGTGCCGGCAAATCACCATTGGCCATGCTCATCTCGGTTTCGCTGGCCGGCAGCGGTTCACCCTGACCGTAATCATTGTTCCACTGCAGAACCATGAGGTAGGTGATCACGAGCAAGGCAGCTATGAGGATGTTTCGTTGCATGTTCATGGTTTATTTGGCCATCCGAGAAGAACGGTTGTTCTGTAGAGGTACAGGGTCATAGCCACCCGGGTTCCAGGGATGACAGCGGGACAGGCGTCGCGCACTGAGCAGGCTGCCCTTGAGAAAACCATGTTGTTCGATGGCTTCCTGGGCATAGCAGGAACAGGAGGGGTAGAAACGACAATGACTGGCCATCAGCGGGCTGATAGCGTAACGGTAAACCTTGATCAGTCCGAGCGCGAGACTACGCATTGGATGATGGGGATCCGGAATTGCGGGTGCGATTGTACTTGTCAGCGGCCTTGCTTAGCCGGCGCCACATGTCCTGAAACAGGACATGCAGCGCGGCATTGTCAAGCTCGCCCAGACCCTTGCGGGCCAGGACAACGATATCCAGGTGATCCAGCTCAGCACGATGATGTCTGAAGGATTCACGAGCAATGCGCTTGACCTTGTTCCGGTCAACCGCACGGCGGACATTCTTCTTGGCAATGACCAGCCCCAATCGCGCCTGTGCCTGGCTGTTATGCCGGGCCAGCAGCAGCAGATTGGGGCCTGAGGCCTTACAGGTGGCTCCATCGAATACGTTCTTGAACTGGGCAGGCGTCAATAGCCGGTGTTCAGGACCGAATCCGAGATCCACCTGTAGTTCCGGTCTTAAGCTGACAGCTGGTGACGGCCTTTGGCACGACGACGAGCCAGAACGGCACGGCCGTTCTTGGTAGCCATACGAGCACGGAAACCGTGGTTGCGCTTGCGCTTCAAAACGCTGGGTTGAAATGTTCTTTTCATCTTCAGATACCTGAGTAATTCACGAAAAAGCCGCTAAGCCCTTTCAAGGGATCGGAGATTCTAGAGAAGAAGAGGCATAAGGTCAATTTGAATTCTGTCCCGGCAGATAAATCACGATACAACACAATACAAAGAGAAAGAATTTTAAAAGATAGTTTATGTAGATCTTAATGAGCAGCGGTTTTTCTGTGGATAACCGACGCCAGGGCTGAACAGGTCGAGGTTTCAGCGATTGAAAACCCGGTGGGCAAATTGTGTGCGGAACCCATGTGAGCTTGTGCTGCTCCTGTGGATAAACGTAGCGGATATCCACAGCCCGATTTATCCACGCTATTCAGCTTGTCTTGCCAACAGCCGGGTACAGCAGTTGTCCACAAGGCTTATGCGGCCCGGCTGGCGAGGGTTGGTCATGGAGAATGGGTGATTTCTGCAGGTGCATGGCGCCGCTGCCGGATGGCAAGGGACGGCGGGACGATCACCTGCGCGTGTGGATAACTGAGGGGGGACAGGCTAGAATACAGCCTGTTTTCGTCGCGTCACCGGACCGGTGTTCGACGGACCATTTTCATCAAGCAACTCGAGCCACGCGGGCTTGAAGTCGGGGGAATTTAGTGTCTGTTGTACTCTGGCAGCAATGCATAGATTTTTTGCGTGATGAGCTTCCATCCCAGCAGTTCAACACCTGGATTCGTCCCCTTCAGGTAGAAGGGGATCATGGAGAGTTGCGCCTGTACGCGCCCAACCGCTTTGTACTGGACTGGGTCAACGACAAGTACCTGAATCGCATCCAGGAATTGCTGGATGATCTGTCCCAGGGGCAGGCGCCCTTGGTCTCGCTATTGATAGGTAGCCGTCGCAGTACCGTAGCGAGTACGCCGGCGCCCCAGGCGCAGGCCGTGCCGCCAGTCGCTAAGGCGGCTACCGTCACCGAACCGCCGGCCCCACCACCGCCACCGGCGACGCCCCGGGCGCAAGCCACGACCCAGGGGTTTCAACCCGAGCCAGGGCCCTATGACAAGCGCAGCGAAGAAGAACCGCGCCCGCCGCAGCGGGCTGATCAGCCGAACAACGCGGTGGTCAAGCACACCAGCTATCTGAACCGCAGTTTCACCTTCGAGAACTTCGTCGAAGGTAAATCCAACCAACTGGCCCGGGCGGCGGCCTGGCAAGTGGCGGATAATCCGCGGCATGGTTACAACCCGCTGTTCCTTTATGGGGGCGTGGGTCTGGGCAAGACGCACCTGATGCATGCAGTCGGCAACCATCTGCTGAAGAAGAATCCGGCGGCAAAAATCGTCTATCTGCACTCCGAGCGTTTTGTCGCCGATATGGTCAAGGCGCTGCAGATGAATGCCATCAACGACTTCAAGCGCTATTACCGTTCGGTGGATGCATTGCTGATCGATGACATTCAGTTCTTCGCCAAGAAAGAGCGTTCCCAGGAGGAATTCTTCCATACTTTCAATGCTTTACTTGAAGGTAACCAGCAGGTCATCCTGACCAGTGATCGCTATCCGAAGGAAATCGATGGGCTGGAAGAACGCCTGAAGTCCCGTTTCGGCTGGGGCTTGACCGTGGCGGTGGAGCCGCCGGAGCTGGAGACGCGGGTGGCCATTCTGATGAAGAAGGCCGAACAGTCGCGTATCGATTTGCCCCATGATGCGGCGTTCTTCATTGCCCAGCGCATTCGCTCCAACGTGCGCGAGCTGGAAGGCGCGCTCAAGCGGGTGATCGCCAGCGCGCACTTCATGGGCCGCGACATCACCATCGAGTTGATTCGTGAGTCGCTCAAGGACCTGCTTGCCCTGCAGGACAAGCTGGTCAGCATCGACAATATCCAGCGTACCGTTGCCGAGTACTACAAGATCAAGGTGGCAGATATCCTGTCCAAGCGCCGTTCGCGCTCGGTCGCCCGGCCCCGCCAGGTGGCCATGGCGCTGTCCAAGGAACTGACCAACCACAGCCTGCCGGAGATCGGCGATGCCTTTGGCGGCCGGGATCACACAACTGTGCTGCATGCCACAAGAAAGATCGCTGAATTGCGTGAAATTGATGCGGATATCCGCGAAGATTACAAAAACCTGTTACGGACGCTGACCACCTGAGCGTTAGTACCGAGCCAACAGCCAACCTGCACGAGGTCGAAGGAAGACAATGCAATTTACCATCCAGCGCGAAGCCCTGTTGAAACCACTGCAACTGGTGGCTGGTGTCGTCGAACGTCGGCAGACATTACCAGTGCTGTCCAATGTTCTAGTGGTCGTTGATGGGAACACGCTGTCGCTGACCGGCACCGACCTTGAAGTCGAACTGATCGGCCGGATCCCTCTGGAAGAACAGGCCGAGCCCGGCGAGATTACCGTACCCGCGCGCAAGCTGATGGATATCTGCAAATCCCTGCCGGACGATTCGACCATCAATTTTCGGGTTGAAGAAGGCAAGGCCATTCTCAAGGCTGGGCGCAGTCGGTTCACCTTGACCACCCTGCCCGCCGCTGACTTCCCGAATGTGGAAGACGGTGAGAGCGCGATGAATTTTGCGGTCAGCCAGAACAAGCTGCGCCGCCTGATTGAGCGCACTGGTTTCGCCATGGCGCAGCAGGATGTGCGCTACTACCTCAACGGCATGCTGCTGGAAATCAATGCCGGTCAGCTGCGCGCCGTGGCGACCGACGGTCACCGTATGGCCATGTGTACCGTCGATGCCAATATCGACTACCAGGAAAAGTATCAGCTGATCGTGCCGCGCAAGGGGATTCTGGAACTCGCCCGTCTGCTGGGTGAAGCGGATGACCTGATCAATATCACCCTCGGTACTCATCACATCCGCGCTACCACAGGCGACTTCACCTTCACCTCCAAACTGGTGGATGGCAAGTTTCCTGATTACGAACGGGTATTGCCGCGTGGTGGCGACAAGGTGGTGCTGGCCGATCGGCAATCCCTGCGCAATGCATTCAGCCGCACGGCCATTCTGTCCAACGAGAAGTACCGTGGCATTCGTCTGATGCTCAGCGACGCCCTGCTGAAGATCCAGGCCAACAACCCGGAGCAGGAAGAAGCTGAAGAAGATACCGTGGTCGATTATTCCGGCGCGCCGCTGGAAATCGGGTTCAACGTCAGCTATCTGCTGGATGTAATGAACGTGCTGAGCAATGAGCAGATAAAGATGACCCTGTCCGATGCCAACAGCAGCGCCCTGGTTCAGGAGTCCGAATCGGACGACAGCCTCTACGTCGTCATGCCCATGCGTCTCTGAGCTGCATGCCGCTCAAGCGACTCACCGTCACCGCGGTGCGCAATCTGCACCCGGTGACGCTTCACCCTTCCCC
>DXBL01000267.1 GCA_019116555.1 Candidatus Pseudomonas excrementavium | reverse complement strand
CAACCCGGCAAGCGTGTCTTGCCGGGTTTTGCTTTGAGCCTTGGTATTTCGCTGTTCTTTATCAGCGTTGTATTGATATTGCCGGTTACCGGCCTGATTGCCCATACAGCGGGCATGGGCTGGGAACAGTATTGGGCTGTGATCACCGATGAGCGGGTGGTGGCGTCCTACAAGGTTACCCTCTGGACCGCAGCTTTGGCCGCTATCATCAACGCGCTGGTAGGTCTGTTGCTAGCCTGGGTACTGGTGCGTTACGAGTTCCCCGGCAAGCGCATCATGGACGCCTTGGTCGATCTGCCATTCGCCCTGCCCACCGCGGTAGCGGGGATCACGCTTGCAGCGCTGTTCGCTCAGGATGGCTGGTATGGTCAGTTCTTTGATCTGCTGGGCATCAAAGTCTCGTTCACTCCCCTGGGGATCATTGTTGCCATGTCCTTCACCAGTCTGCCCTTCGTGGTACGTACGGTGCAGCCGGTGCTGGAGGACCAGGCGCCGGAGGATGAAGAAGCGGCGGTCAGTCTGGGAGCAACGGACTGGACGGTATTCCGCCGTATCCTGTTTCCGGCGATCTGGCCGGCACTCCTGACCGGTATCGGCCTGTCTTTCTGCCGCAGTCTCGGTGAATTCGGTGCGGTGATCTTTATCGCCGGTAATATGCCCTATGTCAGTGAAATCACCAGCTTGATGATCTTCGTACGACTGCAGGAGTTCGACCATGCCGCAGCCAGCGCCATCGCCTCGGTGGTGTTGATGGCCTCGCTGGTGCTGTTGCTGGGGATCAACCTCTGGCAGGCGCGCTATCTGCGCCGGCTGCACGGGAGATAACGCATATGCAACAACGCAAGACAATGCGTGCAGGTGACCAGCCGCTGGTGAAGTGGACGCTGATCGGCCTGGCGATCATCACTACCCTGTTGATGCTGGTGATGCCGCTGGTGTTGATCTTTGACATGGCGCTCTCCGCCGGTGCCGGGACCTACTGGGATAACCTGACCAATCAGTACACCCTGCATGCCATCGGCCTGACCCTACTGGTCGCGGCGCTGACAGTGCCGATCAACCTGGTGTTTGGGGTGTTTCTTGCCTGGCTGGTCACCCGCTTTGACTTCCCCGGGCGCAAGGTGCTTATCACCCTGATCGATATACCCTTTGCCGTTTCCCCGGTGGTCGCCGGTCTGCTGTATCTGCTCTTGTATGGTAGCAATGGCTGGATCGGCAGCTGGTTGATGGATCATGACGTGCAGCTGATGTTTTCCTGGCCTGGTATCGTCATGGTCACGGTATTTGTGACCTGTCCCTTTGTCGCCCGGGAATTGATTCCGCTGATGCAACAGCAGGGGCGCGAGGAGGAAGAGGCCGGTGTGGTGCTGGGTGCTACCGGTTGGCAGCTGTTTCGTCGTATTACCCTGCCGAATATCCAATGGGCGCTGCTCTACGGTGTCGTTCTGACCAACGCCCGGGCCGTCGGTGAGTTTGGCGCAGTGTCCGTGGTGTCGGGCAATATCCGGGGTGAGACCAACACCCTGTCCCTGCACGTGGAACTGCTGTACCAGGATTACAACGTCGTTGGTGCTTTCGCCAGTGCCTCGCTGCTCGCGGGTATCGCGCTGCTGACTATCGTTGTGAAAAGTTTTGTGGAGTGGCGCCAGGCCCGTCAGCGTGCCCCTCTGGATGAATTATCGGATAATCGCTGATGAGTATTTCCATCGAAGGTATCACCAAGAACTTTGGTTCTTTCCAGGCGCTGAAGGACATCTCACTGGAGATTCCGGACGGTCAACTGGTTGGCCTGCTGGGCCCATCAGGGTCGGGCAAGACCACCCTGCTGCGCATCATCGCCGGGCTGGAGACAGCCGACGAGGGGCGCATCCTGTTCCATGGCGAAGACGTCACCCGCCTGCATGTCCGCGAGCGCCGGGTCGGCTTCGTATTCCAGCATTACGCGTTGTTCCGGCATATGACCGTGGCGCAGAACGTGGCCTTCGGCCTGGATGTATTGCCCTCCCGTGAGCGACCCTCGGCGGCAGAGATTCGCCAGCGCGTGGGCACGCTGCTGGAAATGGTCCAGTTGGGACATCTGGCCCAGCGCTACCCGGCGCAACTGTCCGGCGGGCAGAAGCAGCGGATCGCGTTGGCCCGGGCCTTGTCCATGAAGCCGCAGATTCTGCTGTTGGATGAACCGTTCGGTGCGCTGGACGCCCGGGTACGCAAGGATCTGCGGCGCTGGTTGCGGGCGTTGCACGAAGAGTTTCATTTCACCAGCGTGTTCGTGACCCATGACCAGGAGGAAGCGCTGGAGCTGTCCGATCAGGTCGCGGTGATGAGTGCCGGTTCGATCGAACAGGTGGACAGCCCGCAGCGTTTGTACGCCCGTCCCGCGAGTCGTTTTGTCTTCGACTTTCTTGGCCAGGTAAACGTATTCAAGGGGCAGTTGGAAGGCAGAGAATTGCGCCAGGAAAATGCCTGGGTACATCTGCCGGAAGGTTTCTCGTCCAACTCCTTGCAGTTATATATGCGTTCCCATGAGTTGCGACTGCAGAGTGCGCCTTCGGCCTACGCCCATCTGCCGTTCCGGATCGACTCGATCAGCCTGGTGGGCGCCGAGGTGCGCCTCGAGTTGTCACCGGTTGGCTGGAGCACGGAGGAGCCCTGGGGCGTGGGCATCACCCATGAGCATTTCAACAGCTGGCAGCCGAGCCGCGGTGACCAGTGTTACGCGGTACCCCAGGTAGCCCACGTGATAGAGGAGGGCGCTGCTGCGCCTCACACGCTGCGCTGGGAACAGGGTGAAATGGACGATCCTGCTGCCATGATCTGAAGCTGTAGCGATGTCGCTGTGCTATTGCCGTGACATCCTGCGAATAACTGCTCTATTATCCCGAAGGCGCATTATGACGTGCGCAAGGAATCGGCTGTCATGGGGACGGCCTTCAGGGAGCAAATGGAGCAATTGATGAATCGCAAATCATTATTGGCGGTATTGGTATCCGGCCTCATGGTGACCGGTGTTCAGGCTGCTGGCAGTCAGGCGAACGGTTATCTGTTTGGCAATATTGGTCAGGCCGAAGCTGATGGGTCCAGCCTGGCCAAGGAGCTGGATGGCTTACTCGCAGCTGAGGCTGATTTCTGGGGGCTGGGCTTCCGATCTTCCTTCGATGACAAGGATACCGCTTTTAAAATTGGCGCTGGTATCCAGCTGAATCGCTATATTGGTGTGGAGTTTCAATACACCGACCTGGGTTCTCCGGAATATAAAGGAAGCATTACTGACGGGGTGGATACCCTTACTGCCAAGGTCAGCGGCGATACCGATGGCTATGGTATGAACCTCGTGGGTACGCTGCCCTTCGAGCGCTTCAAGCTGTTTGGCAAGGTCGGCTATCACAAGCTGGAAACAGAAGCTTCCGCCAAGATCACCGATGGCTTTGATACCTTCAAGATCAAGGACTCCGAGGAAGAGTGGGTTACCTCCTACGGTGTTGGAGCTTCCTTCGCCTTCACTCCGCAAGTTGAGCTGGCCGCAGAGTTTGAGCGTTATCAGGATGTGGCGGACGATTATGATGTGGATATGGCCTCCGTCGGCCTGCGCTACAATTTCTGATCCCGACCGGCCCGGGCGACACGCCCGGGCTTCTTTCTTCATTCCTGTGGCACTATCCATTGGCCTGTTGGTCAAAATTCCCCCAAGCAAGCCATCCTTTGCTCTATAATCGCGCGTTTGCGTAATGCCCGGCCTCGGCGCCGGACCGAGATTGAGGGCCCATCACCGTGATCAAGACGCCGTATTACCTGATCGACAAGAGCAAGCTGCTGCGCAACATGGAGAGGATCGCCTACCTGCGCGAACACTCCGGGGCCAAGGCCCTGCTGGCTCTCAAATGCTTCGCTACCTGGTCGGTATTCGACCTGATGAACCAGTATATGGACGGCACTACCTCGTCCTCCCTGAACGAGGTCAAACTCGGCAAGCTCAAGTTCGGCGGTGAAACCCACGCCTATAGCGTGGCCTATGCCGATGACGAGATTGACGAGGTGCTGGCCCATTCGGACAAGATCATCTTCAACTCCATCAGCCAGTTGCAGCGCTTCGCCGATGCCTCGACCCATCATGTCCGCGGCCTGCGGCTGAACCCGCAGGTCAGCAGCTCGGATTGGCTGATTGCCGATCCGGCACGTCCCTTCAGCCGCCTGGGCGAGTGGGATGCGAGCAAGGTCGAGCAGGTGATGGATCAGATCTCCGGCTTCATGATCCATAACAACTGCGAGAACAGCGACTTCGACCTGTTCGACAGCATGCTGCAGCAGATCGAGGAGCGCTTCGGTTCGCTGCTGGAGCGGGTCGAGTGGGTCAGTCTGGGCGGTGGCATTCACTTCACCGGCGAGGGTTATCCGCTGGACAAGCTCTGCGCCCGACTCAAGGCCTTCTCCGAGCGCTATGGTGTGCAGGTCTACCTGGAGCCCGGCGAGGCCGCCATCACCAACAGCACCTCGCTGGAAGTGACCGTGCTGGATACCCTCTACAATGGCAAGCAGCTGGCGATTGTGGATAGCTCGATCGAAGCCCACATGCTGGATCTGCTGATCTACCGCGAGTCCGCCAAGATGGCGCCCTGCGATGGCCCCCATGAGTACATGGTCTGCGGTAAATCCTGTCTGGCCGGAGATATCTTCGGCGAATTCCGTTTTGATCGGGAATTGCAGATTGGTGATCGGCTGTCCTTCATCGACGCAGCCGGTTACACAATGGTCAAGAAGAACTGGTTCAATGGTGTGAAGATGCCCTCCATTGCGGTGCGACAGCTCAACGGTGAAGTCGAGCTGGTGCGCGAGTTTGGTTACGACGACTTTGAAAGCGGCCTCTCCTGAGGTCATGGTCCCAGCCCAAGGAGGCGTATAGAGGAAAAGTAATGAAAAGAAATGTTCTGATTATTGGTGCCGGAGGGGTTGCCCAGGTCGTTGCTCACAAGTGTGCGCAACATAATGATGTGCTGGGTAACATCCATATCGCCTCGCGTACTGTCGAGAAGTGTCAACAGATCGTCGACAGCGTGCGGGAAAAGGGCAGTCTGAAAGCTGCCGGTGAATTGCAAGCCCATGCCCTGGATGCGCTCGATATCGAAGCCACCAAGGCATTGATTGCCAAGACACAGTCGCAACTGGTCATCAATGTCGGATCGGCTTTCATCAACATGTCGGTGCTGCAGGCCTGCATCGAGACGGGGGCCGCCTATCTGGACACCGCGATCCATGAGGATCCGGAGAAAATCTGCGAGACCCCGCCGTGGTATGCCAACTACGAGTGGCAGCGTCGCGAGTTGTGCGAAGCGAATAACGTGACCGCCATTCTCGGCGTCGGCTTCGACCCGGGTGTGGTCAACGCTTATGCGGCCATTGCGGTGAACGAGTATTTCGACAGCGTCAGCGATATCGACATCATCGATATCAACGCCGGCAGCCATGGGCATTATTTCGCGACCAACTTCGATCCGGAGATCAACTTCCGCGAATTCACCGGACAGGTCTGGTCATGGCAGAACAGCCAGTGGACCAGCAACCAGATGTTCGAGGTCAAGCGCACGGATGATCTGCCGGTCGTCGGCGAGCAGACCAGCTACATGACCGGGCATGACGAGCTGCACTCGCTGTCGAAGAACCTGGATGTGCCGAACATCCGCTTCTGGATGGGGTTTGGCGAGCATTACATCAACGTTTTCACCGTCCTGAAGAACCTCGGTCTGCTGTCCGAGCAGCCGGTCACCACCGCCGAAGGGCTGGAAGTGGTGCCGCTGAAGGTGGTCAAGGCGGTATTGCCTGACCCCTCTTCCCTGGCGCCGAACTACCAGGGCAAGACCTGCATCGGCGATCTGGTCAAAGGCCAGAAGGACGGCGTAGACAAGGAAGTGTTCATCTACAACGTCGCCGACCATGCCGAGGCGTACCAGGAAGTGGGCAGCCAGGGTATCTCCTACACCGCGGGTGTGCCGCCGGTGGCTGCTGCCATCCTGATCGCCCAGGGTAAGTGGGACGTGCAGAAGATGGTCAACGTCGAAGAGCTGGACTGCAAGCCCTTCATCAACCTGCTCAACGAGATGGGGCTGCCGACCCGCATCAAGGATGAGCAGGGCGATCGCGCGCTGAGCTTCTGAGTTCGCCGCCAATAAAACCCCGGTCAGACCGGGGTTTTTTATGTCAGTCCATTCCCCATCGTGCCTGCTGGATTTCCATCAGGCTGCCATCCAGATCCTTGGCGATGCCAATGATCTCACCCTCCAGTCCCGGGTCGTCCGTTACCTCGGGTATCTGCAGCAGCTTGCCGCCAGCGCGTTCCACGGCCTCGGCAAAGGCCGCCGGGGCGATGCTGCGGATCTCCATTTTTATCGGGTTGTCCTGGTAGTTGTGCGGGGCGCCGTTGGTCCAGTTCATCAACACCAGCGCCGAGCCGCCGTACCCTTGCAGAATGTACTCGTTGTACATGCCGGGGATGGGCAGATGCATCAGTTGCCGAAAGCCCAGCTCATCTACATAGAAAGCCCGGGCCGCTTCCAGATCACTGACCCCGATGCCGACAGCCGCCAGGAAGGAGTCGGTGACGCTGGGCACGCCCATCATTTCAATCAGGTTGTTATCCGGGTCGCGGCCAAAACCCACCAGGGTGCCGCCATATTCCGGCAGTGCCGTGGGCGGAGCGGTTATGCGGCCACCGGCATTCTCGAAGCGGCTGGCAAAGACATCGGCATCGCGCACGTAGAACACCAGCTTGCCGGGGTTCTGCTGATAGTTGCGGCCGACGCTATCGGTGAATTCCATCAACAGAATATGGGAGCCGCGGCGGTCCGCGGATTCCATGACCACCTCGATACGATCATGGCGCGTCAGTCTCTGGATCTCGCGCATGCCCAGGCCGTTGCGGTAGAAATCGAGTGCCGCGTCGAGGTCACTTACACCGATACCTACCGCTTCCAGATAGGTTGCCGCGGAGGTTGGCGGCGAGGGCTCTGGCGGAGGGGGTGGCGCAGCGCCGTTATCGGATCCGCTGCCGCCCAGACAGGCTGTCAGCAGCAATGGCAGCAGCAGGGCGGTCAACCATCTGCAGCGGTGGGGTTGGTCCATGTGAATTCCTTATTGTTATTTTTTAATAGTGAATGATCATTCATGTTCTGTGCACGATAGCTCAATATGATGTCCGCGCCAATACGAACGGGCAGCGAAATTATTCAGCGCCCGAGCGATGCGGTAAGATCACCTCCTTTTCGGGCAGACCGCTGTCGCAACAGGGTATTTTTCATGACATCACTCTCCGCAGATCCGTCACTCGCCGAGCGCCTGGCTGGCATTGGGGAAGTCGAATGCGTGATTCCGGACATGAACGGCATACCGCGCGGCAAAGTGATCCATGCCCGTAACTTCATCCAGGGGCGCCGCGTACAGATGGCCCACGGGGTGCTGGTGCAATGCCTGACCGGCGAATATCCCGATCCGCGGTTTTACGGCTACGATGACAGCGACTTCATTCTGCGCCCGATCCCAGGACAGCTGCACATCACGCCCTGGACACTGAACCCGCGCGCCCTGGCGCTGTGCGACGCGGTGGAAATGAGTGGCGCGCCGTCGCGGCTATCGTCGCGCAGCATGCTGCAACGGGTGGTGGAGCGTTATCAGGCGCGCGGCTGGTCACCCAAGGTGGCTACCGAGATGGAGTTCTATCTGTTCGAGCACAACGCCGATGTGCAGCAGCCGTTTCGCCCGCCGGTGGGGCTGGATGGACGACGGGAGGCGGGCAGCCAGGCCTTCGCCGTGGGCTCGGTGACCGGCTTGCAGCCATTCTTTGCCGAACTCAAGGCCAGCATGACCGCAGTGGGGATTCCCTGCGAAGCGGTGATGCATGAAATGGGCTTGAGCCAGTATGAAGTCAACTTCACCCACGACGATCCCCTGTTGATTGCCGACCAGACCTTTCTCTTCAAGCACCTGCTGCACGAGGTCGCTCTCAAGCATGGTCTGATCGCGGTCTGCATGGCCAAGCCACTGTCGAAGATGCCCGGCTCGTCGATGCATATCCACCAGAGTGTGGTCGATCAGCAGGGGCGGAATGTCTTCACTGATCCCGACAGCCAGCAGGCGACGGCAGAATTCCAGCATTATATCGGCGGTCTGCAGGCGCACCTGGGCGACCTGATCCTGCTGATGGCGCCCAACATCAACTCCTACCAGCGCTACTGCCACGTCTATGCGTCGCCCAACAATCTCTGCTGGTCGAACGACAACCGCCGTACCGGTCTGCGCGTGCCGGCCAGCGAGCCGGATGCGCGGCGGGTGGAGAATCGCATTCCCGGCGCCGATGCCAATCCCTACCTGGCGCTGGCGGCCACGCTGGCGGCGGGGCTTTATGGGATCGAGCATCAGCTTGAGCCGGATCTGCCGGCCCAGGGCGAATTCGAAGTGCCGGACGACCTGCGCCTGAGTTGCACCCTGCACCGTGCCATGCGCCGGCTGGAGCGCAGCCGCATGGCGCGCGAGGTGTTTACCGACGAATTCATCGAAGGCTACCTGGCCTGCAAGCACCTGGAGCTGGAAAGCTTCATGGACGAAATCACCCCCTGGGAACGGCGCTTTCTGGGCAGCATGATCTGAGCGCTGCTCCCGCTTCGCGCCGCCAGGGCATTCCCGCGACACGTAAAGTCGCAGCAGGCTGGTAGACTCTGCAGGTCGGGTCGGCAGAGTCTGTCGGCCACCTCATCGCTGCACAGGAGCTGGCATGTCGGACGCCGAATCACTCGCACCGGGTTTCATGATCATCCACGGCAACCGTCTGGAGAGCCTGCGCCAACTGGTGGTGAACTGGGTCGCCCGCTACCCGCTCCAGCCGCTGGAAAACGATGTGATCCTGGTGCAGAGCAATGGTATTGCCCAGTGGCTCAAGCAGGCGCTGGCCGCTGATGTGACCGATGATGAGACCAGTGGCTGCGGGATCGCCGCCGCGTTCGATGTAAAGCTCCCGGCGCGATTTCTCTGGGACGCCTATCGCGGCGTGCTCGGTGCGGAAACCGTGCCGGTCAGCTCACCACTGGACAAGGCGCCGCTGACCTGGCGGCTGATGCGACTGCTGCAGGCGGTCATGCACGAGCCGGTCTTCGAGCCGCTGCAGCGGTTTCTCGCCGATGACCAGGATTGCCGCAAACGTTATCAACTGGCCGAGCGCTTGGCTGATCTGTTCGATCAATATCAGGTATACCGCGCCGACTGGCTGGGCGACTGGGCGCAAGGGCGTGATCAGATCCGCCATGCGCGTGACGGTATCCAGCCGTTGGAGCCGGCCGACTGCTGGCAACCGGCGTTATGGCGAGCGTTGTTGCGGGATGTCGGCGAGGCGCGGCTGGCGGACAGTCGCGCCGGGATTCATCCGCGTTTCGTCAGCCGACTGGCCGAACTGGACTCCCGTCCCGCCGGCTTGCCGCGCCGGGTCATCGTGTTCGGCATCTCGTCACTGCCGGCGCAGACGCTGGAGGCGCTGGCTGCCATCGGCCGGTTCAGCCAGGTGCTGCTCTGCGTACTCAACCCCTGCCAGCACCACTGGGGCAATATCGTCGGCGATCAGGATCTGCTGCGTCATCAGTATCAGCGGCAGCAGCGCCGCCCCGGCTCGCCGCTGGAGCTCGACGAGCACAGTCTGCACCAGCATGCCCATCCGCTGCTGGCGGCCTGGGGCAAGCAGGGCCGCGACTATATCAACCTGCTCGACAGCCATGATGACCGCGCCAGCTACGAAGCCCAGTTCCAGGCCATCAATGGCGGCCGCATCGACCTGTTCGACGAACCGGACACAACCCACCTGCTCGGGCAGTTGCAATCGGACATCCTGGATCTGCGCCCCCTGGTGGAGACCCGCGAGCAGTGGCCAGCGGTCGCCGTCGAGGATGAGTCGATACGCTTTCATCTGGCCCACAGCGCCCAGCGTGAAGTGGAAATTCTCCACGATCAGTTGCTCGCCTGGTTCAATGCCGACCCCAGCCTCAAGCCGCGGGATATCATCGTCATGGTACCGGATGTGAATACCTACGCGCCTTCGGTACAGGCGGTATTCGGCCAGTACCCGCCGGAGGATCTGCGCTACATTCCCTTCACTCTGGCCGACCAGGGCCAGCGCGGTATCGAGCCGCTGCTGATTGCGCTGGAGTCCCTGCTACGGCTGCCCGATAGCCGGCTGCCGGTGAGCGAGGTGCTCAGTCTGCTGGATGTGCCGGCGCTGCGCGCCCGCTTCGGTATTCAGGAAAGCGAGTTGCCGACACTGCGCCGCTGGATCGAAGGGGCCGGCATCCGCTGGGGCATGAACGCCGAACGGCGGGCTGACCTCGGGCTGCCCGACGGGCTGGAAGCCAACACCTGGCGCTTCGGCCTGCGGCGCATGCTGCTCGGATACGCGGTGGGCGCGGGCGACCCCTGTTCCGGTATCGAGCCCTATGATGAAATCGGCGGGTTGGACGCGGCGCTGATCGGTCCGCTGGTGGCCTTGCTGGAAGCGCTGGATGGCGCCTGCGATCTGCTGGTCCAGCCGGCTCCGGCGACTGTCTGGGGCGAACGTCTGCGCCAACTGCTGGAGGACTTCCTGTTGCCCGCCGGTGAGCGCGACGAGCGCCTGCTGGGCCAGCTGGATGAAGCCATGGACCAGTGGCTGGAACTCTGTGCCGGGGTGGAGCTGAACGATGAGCTGCCGCTCAATGTGGTGCGCGAAGCCTGGCTGTCCGGCGTCGAGCAAAGCCAGCTGGGCCAGCGATTTCTGGCCGGCGCGGTGAACGTCTGCACGCTGATGCCCATGCGGGCCATTCCGTTCCGGCGTATCTGCTTGTTGGGCATGAACGATGGCGACTATCCGCGGGCGCAGCCGCCGCTGGATTTCGATCTCATGGCCCGCGACTACCGCCCCGGCGACCGCTCGCGCCGGGAAGATGATCGCTACCTGTTGCTGGAGGCGCTGCTGTCAGCCCGCGAGCGGTTGTATATCAGCTGGGTCGGACGCAGCATTCGGGACAACAGCGAGCGACCGGCCTCGGTACTGGTCGGGCAACTGCGTGATCATCTGACCAGCGGCTGGCGCGCCGGGCACGGTGACCTGCTGGCCATGCTGACCCAGGAGCATCCGCTGCAGCCTTTCAGCAAAGCGTATTTCAAGGATGGCGGCGCGCTGTTCAGCTATGCCCATGAGTGGCTGCCGATGCATGGGACACGCGCGGGCGGGGTAAGCGCAGCACGGTTGCCCGACCTGTTGCCCGATGCGCCGATCGAAGTGGAGCAGCTGCAACGCTTCCTGCGCAATCCAGCAGCGCATTTCTTTACCGGCCGGCTCAAGGTGTTTCTCGATGAGCGTAACGACAGCCTGGACGACCATGAGCCCTTCGCCCTGGATGCGCTGCAGAATCACCAGCTCAGCCAGACCCTATTGGAAGCCTGCCTGCCGTTGCCGGTCGAACGGGATATCGACGAGGCCCTGAGCCAGCTGGCAGCCCGGCTGCAGGGGCAGGGCCATTTCCCTCTGGCCGGCTTTGGCGAACTGACCCGTAACCAGCTCATCCTGCCGTTAGGTAATCAGCTGCGCCGCTTCCAGGCGTTGGTGGCGGACTGGCCACAGGTCATGGAACACCCGCTGGCGCTCGAAGCCGGGCAC
>DXBL01000266.1 GCA_019116555.1 Candidatus Pseudomonas excrementavium | reverse complement strand
CGGTTGATCCAATAGTGCCAACATTGCCTTTATCGGCCAAACAAAATCCCTACTGCCCTTGACGCCGCAGGGGCGGTCAGCAAGCCAGACGCTGATCGCGTAGGGGCTAACATCAATGATCGAAGCGCCGTCGTACCAGAGCATATATTCCATATCCCGCTTCATATAATTAAGCGTACCCTGCACCGATCGGTTGCATACAGTGTCACATTGCAGCGGTGTCAGAGCGCTGGCTGCAGCGTCCAGCTGCGCCTGATTCGCGCCGCTCCTGAGCAGGGTATTCATCAACCCGTCCTGAAAATGGTAATCCAGTTCGGCAAAGTCCGGCTTGGTCAGACAGGTAAGCAGCACCGGAAATCGCGTAGCGTCGTGAACGAATAACACGCATTGGCGGCGTTGTAACGTAAGCAGATTGGCGTGCCAACCGCTCAACAGGCTATCGCCTGCATCATTGGCTGCGAGCGGACGGGCTCTGGTATTAGGCAGTCGACCATTGTCATTGGCCGGCAGTTTGGCGAACAGCTTTTGGGTACAATGCAGCTGGATCATGGATGTCTCCTGTCAGTGCTCCATAGCATCGAAACCGGTACCGCAATCAGTTGCTCATCGAAACGCACAACCTGCTCGCCGGTGTAGAGCAGAATGCCGCGCTTGAACTGTTTGGGAATGGTTTCGCGCAGGTGGCGCAGGCCGTTGAAGTCCTTGGTAACCACGGTCGTAGCGGCCTTTACTTCAATCCCCAGCAGCTCGCCCCGGCGATTTTCCAGCACGAAGTCCACTTCCATACCGGTGGTGGTGCGGTAGTGCATCAGGGCTGTGCGCTGCTCGGCCCAGGTCTGATGTTTGGCCAGCTCGGCATGCACAAAAGCCTCCACCAGGTTCCCCGGCAAGCCGTGTTCAGCCTGGAGGCTGGTCTCACTCAGCCCCTGCAGATGAGCCATCAGCCCGTAGTCAGAAACAAACAGCTTCGGCGACTTCTGCAGTCGCTTGCCCAGATGGGATGACCAGGCCGGCACCAGACGAATCAGAAACAGGGTTTCCAGCAAGGTCAGGTAACGCTTGAGCGTGGTCTGGGGGATACCCGAGGTGCGGGACAACTCGGCCACATTGAACAGGCCGCCGCTGCGCGCCGCCAGCACCTGCATCAGCTTGGGCAGCTCGGTCAGACCATCAATCTGCGCCAGGTCGCGTACGTCCCGTTGCAGGATGGTCGCCAGATAACTGTCAAACCAGGCTTCCCGCCGCCGCCCGCTGCGGCGCGACAGCGCCTCGGGATAACCCCCAGCCAACAGGCGAGTGATAAAATCATTGCGCTCAAACGGATAGCTGTTGGCAAAGTGTCCGGCAAACAGCTCATCAATCAGGCTGGCAGGTTGCTGGGCGATCTCGCACTGGGCCAGCGGCCACAGCTCCAGCACCTCCATGCGCCCGGCCAACGAGTCCGCCATTTTCGGCAGCAGCAGGACATTGGCCGAGCCGGTCAATAAAAACCGCCCCGGGGTGCGCTGCTTGTCCACTTCAGCCTTGATCGCCAGAAAGATCTCCAGCGCACGCTGTACCTCATCCAGGCACACAGGCCCATCCAACCCGGCGATAAACCCGAAGGGGTCGGCATGGGCGGCAGCCAGCACGGCAGGGTTATCCAGCGTCAGGTAGCGGATGCCCGGCCGCAGGCTCTGAGCCAGGGTACTCTTGCCGGTCTGGCGGGCGCCGTTGATCAGCAGCACCGGCGAATCGTTGAGTGCATCCAGAGCAAAATCACGGATCTGGCGTGGCAGCACGGTGTAAAATCCTCCACTTTGTGGATGAAATTACACCACTTATTGACTGGTCAAGCCAGCTTTTCAGCGACAAATACACCCAGGAAAGAGAGTATGAGCCACCTATTGGTGTAAAATACACCATTAGGTGGCTGAATTTACACCGTTTGTTTATGTTCAAAGCGCCTCGGCGAGCAATTGCTCGGCTTCCGGGATGCGCAGTGGCCGGAGAGGAGTTTGGGGAGTAAGGTGTCGCGAAGGTTGGTCAGGCTTATATTTTGCGCTGCCAGATTCACCTGACGCGCCCTATGGCCCCGCTTAGCCCCTCTGCCGAAGACTGAGCTTTGGCTCCCCAACCGCCCACTCCCTGGGAAACCGCCGTATCAACAACGTCAACCCAAACCCCACCGACAGGACCGCAAAAGTAAAGCTGAAAGCAGCGGTGAATCCTCCGGTGGTTTCGATCAGCCAGCCGCCGACGGCTGGTCCCAGGAATTGGCCAAAAGCAAAGAACACGGTCGCAAAGCTGAATGCGATGGGGATGTAGCGGGGCGCCACCTGGTCTGTCGCGCTGGTCTGGATCATCGAGAACAAGCCGTTGACCGAGGCGCCCATTACCAGGAAGTGGAAGAAGAAGTGGGGCAGGGTTTGTCCGGTGATTGGTAGTGCTACGGCCACGAGCACCAGGAACATGCACATGGCCAATGCGTTGCCGCGGCCCCAGCGGTCAGACAGCCAACCCCAGAGTGGGCCGCCGGCGATGGACAGCAGGCCCATCATCGCCATAAAGCGTCCTGCAATGGCTTCGTTGTGGCCGCTTTCAACCATGAAACTGACCATGAATACCGTCTGGACGATATAGCCCAGGCCGATGATGCCGTAGGTGGTGGCGACGATCAGTACCCGGGGGTTGCGGTAGATGCGCCACTTCACTTCCGACGGCAGCTGGCCGGCAGCGCTGGTGGTAGCCTTGGGTGGATTGCGCACAAACAGACCGATCATGACCGTCACGAGCAGGGCGGCGGCAGCAAACATGCCCCAGCTGACCCGCCAGCCCTGGTCGCCAAACACGTCGAACAGCAAGGGCACCAGCATACCGGTCACCAGCACGCTGATACCGACACCGCTGGACATGTAGCCGATGACCAGCCCGCGCTGCTCGGGAAACCAGGTCGCCAGCAGCGCCACCATGGGCGCGAACGCGAAGGCGGTACCAAATCCCAGTAACCCCATCAGGAACATCACCAGCCAGAAATGGCTGGCAACAGCCAGGCCGAGGAATCCCGCCGTAACGGTGAGCATGCCGAACATCACGGAGGCCTTCGCTCCCCAGCGGGCCGCGGCCAGGCCGCCAGCGAGAACAAAACAGACATAGCACAGTGCGGTGAACGTGCTGAGAATCCCGGCCTGCTGATAGGACAAGCCAAGATCTGCGCGCATCGTTGGCAGGATGATGCCGTAGGCCAGGCGGGCAAACCCGATTACAACCAGGGAGGTAAGGGTGCCACACAACACGGTAAGTGCCATGTTCGGGCGGTTGGCATTCTGGGACATCGGCACTCTCTTTCTTTAATCTGCTGCGCAGCGGCTCAGGTTAGCAGCTTTCCACTATGGTGGCCGATTGAGGCTCGGAGCTCCGCAACAATAAGCCTAGTGATGTGGTCGTCAACACTGTGAGCAATGCGGCGAGTGGCAGAAAAAAGACGAAAGCCGGAAAGTCAGCAATCATGTAGTGAAGTGATCAGCCAGCTGGTCGGAGCCAAACCTTACCGGGGGCTCCGCACGGCAAACCCGATTGCGTCCGCTGTTCTTGGCTTGGTACAAGGCCTTGTCAGCGCGGGCGAGCGCAGACTCAATACTCTCCTGTTCAGTGTCCAGCTCTGCAACACCGATACTGATGGCGACATGGACGGTCTTGTTCACATTGGCGATTACTTCCAGGTCCTCTGCTGCGACGCGTATGCGTTCCGCATACTGGCTGGTCTCCAGCAGATTGGTGTCTGGCAGTAGGATGACAAACTCTTCGCCTCCGAGCCGGGCGATGAGATCTGACGCGCGGCTTTGTTCTTTCAATATTTCTGCCAGTTTGATGATGACCTGATCGCCGCAGGCGTGACCGTAATGATCGTTTACTCGCTTGAAATGATCTATGTCCAATATCATGATCGACAGCGGAATATCCTTCTCCTTCGCCAGTTCCAACAGGTAGTTGGCTTCCGGAAAGAAGAATCGGCGGTTATAGAGCCTGGTCAACGGGTCCGTGGAAGCCTGTTTTTTCAGCTCTTCCTGGGAGGTGCGAATATCCTCCAGTAACTTGATGCGGTGAGAAATGACAAATGCCAACGTCAGAGCCTCGAGCATGATACCGATGCCCACTCCATGGCTGCTCAGATAGCTTGGCGGAACCAGGCCTTTGTAGACAAGCACGGCGATACCATTGAAAACAACAAACAAGCTGTGGCCAAGCAGAAAGTATTTCGCCAGTGGATGGCCTTTGCGATACAGCGATATACCGACCGTTAAGGTCACTACCATCATCAATGCTGCCAAGCTGCTGGCGGGTTTCAACGCAGCAGAAATATCAAAAACACCCCAGATCAGCGTACCGCCCAACAGCACGATAAGACCCTGTAGAAAACGGTGCTCGGTGGGATAGGATATTTTGGTCTCAAAGATGGCCATCATGAACAACAACAGGAATATCGGCATGGTGAACAGCGACAAGTTCAGCTTGAAGATGGCGTCGCCATATATATCGAACACACTGGCGATCAATCCATATGAGAGCGCGATCCATACCAAGCCCGAGATTAGATACAGCGAGTAGAAAATGTTCTCCTTTCTACTGGTAGCGAAGTACAGCAGACCGTTATAGAACACCAGCGCCAGCAGCATGCCGACCATCAGCGCTATATCCGTATTGATGCTCACCAGTGTGTGGCGCGAGGCATACGCACCCAGCACCTCGATGGCAAGCCATTGGTGCGAATAGGAAAAGCTACGCAGGTAAAGGGTGGTGGATTGGTCTGCTGGCAGGAAAAGCGGGTACACCGCAGTACCGCGAAACATCATATCGGTGTCGGCGATCCGGTTCATATCGAGCAAGTCGCTGTGCACCAGCTCGCCGTTGCGTTCCTGATAAATGGCAACCGACTTCAAGTGATAGGCATGCGGTAGATGGACAAAAAGGCGCTGACCGATATCTGAGGTATTGTCCAGAATCAGCTTGAACCAGGTGACCCGTGCATTGGTGCCCAAACTGGTCCTATTGCCAGTTTCTGTGAATGACAGCGTTCTGACTTCTTCAAAAGTCAATTCCTGAGAGGGATCGACATGGTAGCCTATTCGGAAATCGGTGAGGCTGATCTGGTGTTGGTCAATTGAAACCCGAGGCTCTGCCCATGCCAGCACCGTCACCAACTGGAGCAGTACGAACAACGATAAATGCCGGTGTAGGTCCATCTACGATCGCCTGTTGTGTATTTATGTGAGCCAGCAGAGCGCTGTACTTTCAATAACTTGCAGCGAGAGGCTCGTGTTATGAAGGTCAATCCCGCCCCAGGTTGCGAAACAATGGGGCGCGTGCCATGGCTTTAATCACACAGGAACACTTCGGATACTACCGCAAACTGTGGCAGTGATAGAAGCTGCCTTGAGCATAGCCCAACACACCATATGAACCAGCTCCGCCCCTTCGCTGTCCATAAATTGTGGCTGCGCTCCATTCAGCCTGACCCACGCTGCCCCCGGGCGCGTGACTGGTGCTCAATAATAATGCTGGAGTCAAATTATGAGTCTGACACTGAAATCAATATTGCTCGGAATGATGGTTCTGTTCATGGCCGGCTGTAACACCATGGAAGGCGCAGGCAGGGATATCCAGAGAGGCGGCGAGGCGCTGGAAGATTCGGCCTCGGACAGGTAACACCAGAAAACACCAGGC
>DXBL01000034.1 GCA_019116555.1 Candidatus Pseudomonas excrementavium | reverse complement strand
TCGCTCCTGGTCGGGCCGGGTGCGTTCCACTTCCGCCAGGTGCTGACCGGTTACGCCGGCGCCTGCGGTGACGCTGGGCAACTGATCTCGGCGTGCGCCGCGCAGCAGCGCTTCGGCTTCCTGATAGCGCGCCAGGGCGGCCTGCAGATTCTGGTTGTTGGCCATGGTCTGCTCAATCAGGTCGGCCAGCAGTGGATCGGAAAAGCCCTGCCAGAACCGCTGCTCATTGCTTTCCCGCGCTGCACCAGCCGACTGCTCCGGTGTCTGATCATGGACAAACTGCTGCAGTTGCACGGGTTCCGGTGGCTGGTAATCCGGGCCCACCGCACAGGCACTGAGCAGCGCTGCCATTGAAAAGAGTCCTGCCAGCTTACTCATGTGCCTGCCCTCCAAATCCTGCGTCAATCTCATTTGAATCGCTTGCGGCCTTGTTCTCGAAACGCTTGGCCAGCGTCCGCAGCGCGACGTAGAACACCGGTGTCAGCAGCAGGCCGAACAGGGTCACGCCGATCATCCCGGTAAATACCGTGATGCCCATGGCGTTGCGCACTTCGGCTCCCGCGCCGGTGGCCAGTACCAGTGGCACGACGCCGGCGATAAAGGCCACCGAGGTCATGATGATCGGGCGCAGCCGCAGGCGGCTGGCTTCCAGTGCGGCGCTGATGGTGTCACTGCCCTGCAACTCCAGTTCGCGGGCGAACTCGACGATCAGGATGGCGTTCTTGCACGCGAGGCCCATCAATACCACCAGGCCCACCTGCACGAAGATGTTGTTGTCGCCGCCGACCAGCCACACACCGAACAGCGCAGCGAGCAGACACATTGGTACGATCAGGATCACCGCCAGCGGCATTACCCAGCTTTCATACAGTGCCGCGAGTACCAAGAACACCAGCAACAGGGCCAGCGGAAAGACCACCATGGCGGCATTGCCTTGGGTCACCTGCTGGAAACTCAGGTCGGTCCATTCCAGCGTCATGCCTGCTGGCAATAGTTCATCCGCAACGCCCATGACCGCGGCCAGCGTTTGCGCCGAAGACAGCAGGCCAGGGTCGGATTGGCCTATCAGGTCTGCCGCCGGGTAGCCGTTGTAGCGGATCACCGGGTCTGGCCCAAAACTCTCGCGCAGCGTGACCATGGTATTGAGCGGCACCATCTGGTTGTTGGCATTGCGGGTATAGAGATGGTCTATGTCGCTGGGGTTATCGCGGAACGGCGCGTCCGCCTGGGCCATGACCCGGTAGGTGCGACCGAACAGGTTGAAGTCGTTGATGTACTGCGAGCCGAGATACAGCTGCAGGCTGCCGAACAGGTCATCCAGCCGCACGCCCTGCGCCTTGGCCTGGATGCGATCCACATCGGCATTGAGTTGCGGCACGTTGGCCTGGTAGGAACTGAACGGGAAGAACATGCCGGGCGTTTCACTCAGCGCCAGCGCCAGATCATCGGTGGCGGTCTGCAGTTCACCATAACCGGCGCCGCGCCGATCCTGCACGTACAGGGAATAACCCGAGCCAGCGCCCAGCCCGAACACTGGCGGCGGCATAAAGGTAATGGCAAAGCCTTCATTGATCTCGCTCAGCTTGGCGTTGATGTCATCGGAGATTTCCTGGGCGGTGCGCTCGCGGTCGGCAAAGTCGTCGAACACCATGAACACCGTGCCCACGTTTGGCGTGTTGGTGCCCTGCAGCGCATTGAAGCCGACAAAGGCCAGCGCGTCTGCAACGCCTTCGGTTTCCAATGCCAGCTCACTGACCCGCCGTGCAACAGCTTCAGTACGGTCCAGCGAGGCGCCTTCCGGCAGACGAATACTGCCGATCAGGTAGGTCTTGTCCTGGGTGGGGATAAAACCGCCGGGCACCTGGGTGAACATCACTGCGGTGCCAGCCAGCAGCAACAGATACACCCCGAACACCCAGCCGCGACGACTCAGGCTGCGACCGACCAGCGATTCATAGCGCTGCGCGTTGCGCAGAAAGAAGCGATTGAAGGGACGGAAAATCCAGCCAAACAGGCGATCGATGATGCGTGCCGGCAGATCTGGCACAGCCCCATGGGGTTTCAGCAGCGCTGCCGCCAGAGCGGGCGACAGGGTCAGGGAGTTGATCGCTGAAATCACCGTGGCGATAGCGATGGTCATCGCAAACTGGCGGTAGAACTGCCCGGTGATGCCATCCAGAAAGGCCATCGGGACGAAGACCGCGCAGAGCACCAGACTGATCGCCACGATCGGCCCGCTGACTTCGCGCATCGCCTGATGCGCAGCGGCCAGCGGCGCCAGACCGTCTTCGATGTTACGTTCGACGTTTTCCACCACCACGATGGCGTCATCCACCACGATACCGATCGCCAGTACCATGGCGAACAGGGTCAGGGTATTGATGGAAAAGCCCATCAGCAGCAGAACGGAAAAAGTACCGACGATAGACACGGGCACCGCGAGCAGGGGGATCAAGGAAGCGCGCCAGGTCTGCAGGAACAGGATGACCACCAGTACCACCAGCGCGACGGCTTCCAGTAGGGTCATGATCACGGCCTTGATGGAGGTGCTGATGAATACGGTCGGGTCATACGCGACTTCCCAGCTCAGGCCCTCGGGAAAGTCCTCTGCGAGCTCGGCCATCTTGGTGCGGACGGCGGCTGATACGTCCAGCGAGTTGGAACCGGGCGCCTGGAAGATGGGGATGGCCACTGCCTGGCGGTTATTGAGCAGGGCGCGCAAGGAATCCTGGGAGGCCGCCAGTTCGACCTGTGCCACATCCTTGAGCAGGGTGACCTCGCCCTGCTCACCGGTTTTCAGCACGATATTCTCGAACTCATCAACGCTTTCCAACCGGCCCTGGGCGTTGATCGAGATCAGTAGGTCAGAACCATTGGGCATGGGCGGTGCGCCAATCTGGCCGGCCGAGACCTGAATATTCTGCTCACGCACTGCGGCGGTGATATCGCCGGCGGTCACCCCCAAGGCAGCGGCGCGTTGTGGGTCTACCCACAGGCGCATCGCGTAGTCGCCCGAACCGAACAGCTGGGCCTGACCCACACCGGGAATACGCGCCAGTTCGTCACGGATATGCAGTACCGCGTAGTTGCGGATGTAGGTTGCGTCCAAGCTGTCATCGGGTGAGGTCAGATGCACCGCCATCATCAGGGTGGGTGATTGCTTCTGGGTGGTTACGCCGAGCTGGCGCACATCCTCGGGCAGCCGCGGCAACGCCTGGGAGACGCGGTTCTGTACCTGCACCTGGGCCTGATCCGGGTCGGTGCCCAGGGCGAAGGTCACTGTCAGCGCCAGGCTGCCATCACTGCCGGCCACGGATTTCATATAAATCATGTTCTCCACGCCATTGATGGCTTCTTCCAGCGGCGTGGCGACGGTCTCGGAGATGGTTCGAGGGTTGGCGCCCGGGTAGCTGGCGCTGACCAGCACACTGGGCGGCACCACCTCGGGGTGTTCGCTGACCGGCAGCAGCGGGATGCTGATCAGCCCGACCACGAAGATGATGATCGACAACACCGAGGCGAAGATCGGTCTGTCCACAAAGAAGCGCGAGAAATTCACGGCAACAGCCTCCCGGAACGCGTCGGTGACGCGCCCGTATCAGTCAGGAAAATAAAGTTGAAGGGCGCGCTAGAGCGTCACGGCGCTGTCGCCACCACTATCGGATCTGGGTCACGCCGCATAGCTACCTGCTGTGGCACCACTTCAATACCGGGGAAGGTAATCTTCTGCAGACCATTGACCACCACCCGTTCGCCTGCGGCCAGGCCTTCGGTGATCACCAGCAACCCATCCACCCGGCGTCCGGTTTCAACAATGCGTCGCTCGACCTTATTGTCATCACCCAGCACATAGAGGTAACGACGATCCTGATCGGTCAGCACCGCTTTCTGATCGACCAGCAGTGCGGCGCTGGCGGTGGCCACCGGCATTTCTACCCGGGCAAACTGGCCGGGGCGCAACTTGCCATCGGGATTGGCTACTCGTGCGCGGTATTGCAGGGTGCCGGTGCGTGGGTTGTACTGGTTGTCGACGAAGTCCAGCTGGCCCTGGTAGGGGAAGTTCTGCCGGCCGGATAACCCAATGCGCACCGGCACAGCCTGACCGTGGGGATTGTCCTGTACGGTCTGCTGATCACTTTCGAAGTACACATACAGAGGATCGACCGATACCAGGGTGGCCAGCAAGGTGGCATCGGCGGTGGCGAGGTTGCCAAGAGTCACCTCGGCGCGGCCGATACGACCGCTGACCGGCGCCTTGACCTGTGTATATTCCAGATCCAGCTGGGCGCTTTGCAGCGCTGCGGCCGCTGCATTTACCGCGGCCTGGGCCATGGTCTTCGCCGCATTGCGCTGTTCGAACTCCTCGCGGGAGATTGCCCGGCGCTCCCACAACTGTGCGGAGCGGGCCGCCTCGCTGCTGGCCAGCGCCAACTGGCTGCGCATGCGGGCCAGCTCGGCCTGTGCCAGTTGTACGCGGGCCTGGTAGGGGCGCGGATCAATCACAAAAAGCACGTCACCTTCCTTGACCAGTTCGCCTTCCTCAAAGTTGAGCTGATCGATGTAGCCACTGACCCGCGGCCGCAATTCCACGGTCTGTGGCGCTTCGACTCGGCCACTGAAAGCGCCCCACAGGGTTACCGGCTCGGCGTGGACTTCAGCCACCTCCACCTCGGGCGGCGGGGGCGTTGCATTGTCCTGGGCTTGGCCCTGGGCATCGCAACCAGCCAACGTGAGCAACAGCAGGAGGCCGAGCAGTGCCACTTTGGCTTGGTTGAAGGTGATTGTATGCATGGTCTGTTCTCGCTTCCCGTCAGGGGCTGGTCTGGGTCATGGCGCGAGGGCGCCTTGGTTGTGACGAACGATAAGACCAGTACTGTTTTCTTGGGTAGCGCGTTACTGCGGCAAACTTGCCTGATTCTATTTGTATCGGCTTTGCACTCCGCACATTCGCAGTTACCCGGTCTCACGAAACTTGATTATTCCGTCTCTGAAGGGCTTTATACGTAATGGCTTGAGTGATCCTGCTGGATTGTTGCCTATTCCTGCAGGACATCGGCTCGGGACTTCTGTCTTGTCTGATCCTGTATATACTGCCTTCACTCTCTGGAGGTCTGCCATGCTTGACGTTGCCCGCTCAATCCCTGAACTTGACCCGATACAGCCGCCCGCCGAACCCATGTGCCGGCAACTGGCCGATCTGGTATCGGCCAGAATCACCACCGAAGGCATTCACCAAACCATCATCCCAGGGCTGGATCTGTATCGCATCGATGCCCCCTCCGGTTGCGTATCCACCGTCTATGAGCCCTCGTTGTGCGTCATTGCCCAGGGTCGTAAGACGGTAGAGCTGGGCGACCGGGAAATTGTCTATGGCGCGCTCAGCTATATGGTGTCCAGTGTCGATCTGCCGGTGAAGGGGCGGGTAATAGATGCCTCTCCAGAGCATCCCTATCTGGCGGTAAAGATCAGTATTGACCCTGCCGAGGTGGCCGATCTGGTGCTGCAACTGGGAGATGCGGCAACAGCTGGAGAGCCGACGGACTGCCCCTATTCGGCCTGCGGCCTGTGCATCGCCCAGGTCGACCTGGGCATACTCGATGCCATGACCCGCCTGGTGCAGCTGCTCGACTCGCCAACCGATGCGAAGGTGCTGGCGCCCCTGATCCAGCGCGAGATCATCTACCGCGCGCTGGTTGGTGAAATGGGGCCGCGTATGCGCGAGTTTGTTTCGGCCGATAGTCAGTCACACCGTATTGCCCGGGTGATCTCAACGCTCAAGAACCGTTTCGCCGAGCCGCTGCGCGTGCGCGAGTTGGCGGAGGACGTGAATATGAGCGAGTCGGCGCTGTACCACAGCTTCAAGCAGGTCACGCGGATGTCACCGGTGCAGTTCCAGAAGAAACTGCGCTTGCATGAAGCGCGACGGCTGATGCTCAGTGAAGGCCTGGAAGCGGCGACGGCGAGCTATCGGGTCGGTTACGAAAGCCCTTCGCATTTCAGCCGCGAATACAGCCGCATGTTCGGTGCACCGCCCCGGGCGGACGTGATCAAGCTGCGCCGCGAAACGCGCATCAGCATGCCCGCCTGATCACGGGGCAGGCCTTGATTGCAGCTCATATCGCTGCGAACAGATCTGCCACGCCTAGTGCGGTTCCATCTATGGTCTAGTCTTCATCCTTGGGAGGGGCAATTCGATTGTTTACTCACGAGGATGAATAGATGCCGAATGACAAACAGCGCAAGGGCGGCAAGTACATTCCTGGATACCGCCTTTCTTGCAACCGATGGTGCGCCCGCCGCGGCTCCTGACCAAACGGATACGCCTGCGCTGAAGCAGGCAAAGGTTCTGGGGGATGTGGCCGCCAGCATTCCATACAACGCAACCAAGCAGAACGAGTACTCCGATACCCCCCAGGCGACTGTCACGGGCGAGGTATCTGCGGTTTTTGATGAGCTTGCCAATGCCAGTACGCTGAGCGAGAAGAATGGCAGCGACAAAACGGGCGGTGCGGCGGATGGCGGGGTAAAGGAATATAAGGACGGCTCGCTGGACAAGGACCGGGCGCCGCCTACCCAGGGCCCCTTGTCTACCAACCAGGGCGTGCTCCTGGCGGACAACCAGTCCTCCCTGAAGGCCGGCGTACGCGGACCGGCGCTGCTCAAGGATTTCATCCTCCGGGAAAAGATCACCCATTTCGATCATGAGCGCATTCCCGAGCGTGTTGTACATGCGCGGGGTTCCGGGGCCCATGGTTTCTTCGAGTGCTTCGAGGGGCTCCAGGATCTGACCTGCGCGGCGCCGTTCACTGAAAAGGGCAAGCAGACGCCGGTCTTCGTGCGTTTTTCCACGGTGGCGGGGGAGCGCGGTTCAAAGGATACCGCCCGGGATGTGCGCGGTTTCGCCATCAAGTTCTACACCGATCAGGGTAACTGGGATCTGGTTGCCAACAACATGCCGGTGTTTTTCATTCAGGACGCCATCAAGTTTCCGGATCTGGTACATGCGGTGAAGCCGGAGCCGCATCATGCGATGCCGCAGGCGGCGTCGGCCCACGATACCTTCTGGGACTTCGTATCGCTGATGCCGGAAAGCACCCACATGCTGATGTGGCAGATGTCCGACCGGGCCATCCCCCGCAGCTTCCGCATGATGCAGGGCTTTGGTGTGCACACCTTCCGCTTTGTTACCCGGGAGGGTAAGTCCACTTTCGTGAAGTTTCACCTGACGCCCAAGCTGGGAACCCATTCCCTGGTATGGGATGAGGCGGTGAAAATTGCCGGTGCCGATCCAGACTTCAATCGCCGCGATCTGTGGGAGGCGATCGAGACAGGGGAATATCCCGAATGGACTTTCGGGGTGCAGCTGGTGTCGGAAGAGGATGCGGAAAAATTCAGTTTCGATCTGCTGGATTCGACCAAGATCATTCCGGAGGAATTGGTGCCGGTTAAGCCGATAGGCCGTCTGGTGCTCAACCGCAATCCGGATAACTTCTTCGCTGAAACCGAGCAGGTGGCCTTCTGCGCCGCTCACGTGATTCCCGGCATCGATTTCACCAATGATCCGCTGCTGGCCGGGCGCATCCACTCCTACCAGGATACGCAGCTGTCCCGCCTGGGTGGTCCCAACTTTCACGAGTTGCCGATCAACGCGCCGCGGGTGCCGGTCAATAACAATCAGCGCGACGGTATGCACCGGCAGACGATCCATCGTGGGCGGGCGGCCTATGAGCCCAACTCCCTGGGTGGTGGTTGCCCATTCCAGGCGGGTGGTGGCGGCTTTGTCGCCTTTCCGGAACCGGTATCCGGTGTGGAATTGACCGGTAAGCCGGAGAAGTTTGCCGAGCATTACAACCAGGCCAGGTTGTTCTTCAACAGTCAAACCGCGCCTGAGCAGAAGCACATCATTGATGGCTTCGCCTTTGAATTGAGCAAGGTGACGGTGCCGGCGGTGCGGATACGGATGGTATCCATGCTGCGCAACGTGTCTGATGAGCTGGCGGCGCCTATCGCGAAGAAGCTGGGTATTACCGAGCTGCCGCCGCCCATGCCGCTGGCGACGGATCAGGACTTCAAGCCTGAGGTGGAAAAGTCGGCCTTCCTGTCGCTGACGGCGCACCCGGGGGAGGAGGGGATCAAAACACGCAAGGTGGCGATCCTCTGCGAAGACGGGGTGGACGGTGCCGCTGTGCGGGAGCTTGGCGCTACGCTGATCGAGCAGGGCGCGGTGGTGCGTATTGTCAGTTCCCGGCTGGGCGAGATTGCCGGAGCGGGCGGTGCGGTGGAAGCCGATACCACCTATGAAGCCTCACCCTCGGTGGTGTTTGATGCCATGGTGGTGCCGGGAGGCAAGGCTGCGGCCGAGGCGTTGATGAAGAACGGCGAGGCGCTGGGCTTTGTGCGCACCCTGTTCCGCCATTGCAAGCCGATGCTGGTGCTGGGCGAGGGCTCGCAAGTACTGAAAAAGGCGGGCATCGATCCGGCAGCGGGCTACCCCGGGGTACACGTGGCGCCCAAGGGCAGTGAGGACCTCACCGGGCAATTCATTGACTCCATGACCCGGCACAGGAGCTTCGAGCGGGAAACGGATCCGCCGCTGGTCTGATTCGCTGACCGCCAACGGCCAACGGGGATGTGGCTGTTGGCGACGGAGTGCCGGGTAACTGCCGGGGGAGAGACGCGGAGCGGGAAAGCAGGCGGCTCGAGAGCTTGCCTGATCTCCCGCTTTTTCGCGCTTTACGCTATGGCGTTACAGGACATGAAGCAGGCGGTCAGGATGGGAAGAGAGGAGCGGGCTCACTCATCCAGCAGGCGCAGCTGGCGTGCCAGAAAACGCCGTTCCGGCTCCTGTACTACCAGCGCCAGCGCCCGCTGGTAAGCCATTCGGGCCGATTCGAAGTTGCCCGCGCGGCGCAGCAGGTCGGCGCGTGCGGCATGAAACAGATGGTAATTGAGCACTTCCCTGGTGGCGCTGAGTTGATCCAGCAGCCGCAGCCCTTCCTGCGGCGAGTCGCGCATGGCCACCGCCACCGCCCGGTTGAGCGCTATCACGGCGGAGGGTTGCTGCCGGTGCAGGGCCTCGTAGAGCAGGGCGATCCGCTTCCAGTTGGTGTCGGGGGCATTGCTCGCGGTGGCATGCTCCGCTGCGATGGACGCCTGCAGCGTGTAAGGGGCGACGGGGGTGAGTTGCAGCGCCCGGGCCAGCCAGTCGAGCCCGAGACGGATATCCGTCTGATGCCAGAGACGGCGGTCCTGCTGTTCCAGCGTGACCAGCTCGCCATCCTGGTCCTGGCGGGCGTCACGCCGCGAATGCTGCAGGTGCATCAGCGCGGCCAGCCCGAATACTTCTCCGTGAGGTAGCAGCCGGGCAAGCGATTCGGCCAGCTGGATGGCCACCTCCACGAGGCTGACATCGAGAATATGCTGGCCTTCGCTGCGTGAGTAGCCTTCATTGAACACCAGGTAGATCACCTTGAGCACGTCGGGCAGCCGTTGCGGCAACTCGTCGTTGTCCGGCACCTTGTAGGGGATGCCGGCATCGTGAATCTTGCGTTTGGCGCGGACGATGCGCTGCGCCACGGTGGCGGGTTTCTGCAGCAGGGCACGAGCGACCTGCTCGGTAGTGAGGCCGCACATTTCCCGCAGGGTCAGCGCCACCCGCGCTTCCATGACCAGCGCCGGGTGACAGCAGGTGAACAGCAACCGCAGCAGGTCGTCATCGATGGGTGTTTCGTCGGCTGCCATCGTGGAGGAATCGTCATACTCCACCAGATGGGCATGGCGACGTACCGTCTGGTTGCGGCGTATCTGGTCGATGCCGCGCCGGTGGCCAGTGCTTATCAGCCAGGCGGCGGGGTTATCCGGAATACCCTCCTGCGGCCATTGCCGCAGGGCAGCGATGAAGGCTTCCTGCAGACACTCCTCGGCCAGGCTGAAGTCATTGAGCAAGCGGATCAGCGTCGCGAGAACCCGGCGAGAATGGTCGCGGTAGATCTGCTCGATACGTGGCGGGGAAGCGGGAATGGCGCTCATGGTAGCTACTCGGGGTCTCGGGTATCAGATGTATGAAATCTCGTCCATCAACGCAGTAGCTATCCCTGCGACAACTGACCGCGCTCTCCAGCCTGCTTACTCCCGGTTGAATTGATATCCATCAAGGGTGGGGGCACCTGCCGAATGTAGCCTGAGCATGAAGCTTGGGGAAGATCAAGACCGACGATAGTTGGATGTTTTCTGCTCTTTCCCGAGCATGTTTCGACTCTGCAGTGGCAGGGTCTCACCTGATTCGGGATCACCTCCATGAGAGCCTTTCTTCTGTATTTCTTTACCTTCTGCTCCCTTGTCGGGTTGGGGGCGCCGGCGATGGCCAACCATCCCAGTGGCACCGCCACCAACGTGAAATACGTGCCGGACGTTGTCTTCACCCTGCGCACGGATATTGCCGATGGCAAGCTGGTCTATATCAGCGAAGCGGGCCCGACCAAGGGGCAGGTGAACCCCGACATTCGGGTCGCTGAAGATACCGTGGTGCAGATCAATATCGTGAACGGCGATGGCGCCCTGCATGACTTTGGCATTCCGGATTTTGATGTGAAATCCGACCAGATCAGCGGCAAGGGCGCGGCTACCGCGATCGTCTTCCGGGCAAACAAGAGCGGGGTTTTCGAGTATCTCTGTACCCTGCCGGGGCACAAGGCGGCCGGCATGTTCGGTAAGGTGATCGTGGGGGATGCCCAGGAGACAGCTTCCAGCCAGTTCCCGGATCTGTCGAAGAATCCCCGTGAAGTGGGTGAGCCCGTCGGCAAACGTGGGCCCAGGGAAATAACGGTCGATCTTGAGACCACTGAAGTGGAAGGTCGCCTGAGTGATGGTTCGAGTTACAAGTTCTGGACTTTCAACAACACGGTTCCCGGCCCGATGCTGCGAGTGCGGGTAGGCGATACCGTGAACATCAACCTGACGAACGCCCCTGACAGCGCCCATATCCACTCGGTGGACTTCCATGCGGTGACTGGCCCGGGTGGCGGTGCTGCGGTGACCCAGGCTGCGCCTGGCCACACCAAGAGCTTCTCGTTCAAGGCGCTGGCTCCTGGTCTGTATGTCTATCACTGTGCAACGCCGATGGTTGCCCAGCACATCACCAACGGTATGTACGGCATGATCCTGGTGGAGCCTGAAGGCGGGCTGTCGAAGGTGGATCGCGAGTACTACGTGATGCAGGGCGAGCTGTACACTGCTCAGCGCCACGGCTCGGCTGGTCTGCAGGAGTTCTCGCTGGACAAGCTGCTCGATGAGCGCCCCGAGCACATGATGTTCAACGGCTCGATGGACGCCCTGTCTGCCACCCACAAGATGGAATCCAATGTTGGCGAGACTGTACGGGTCTTCTTCGGTGTTGGCGGGCCCAATCTGGTATCGAGCTTCCACGTCATCGGCGAGATCTTCGACCGGGTATATGACCAGGGCTCCCTGACCAGCCCGCCGCTGACCGATGTGCAGACCACGCTGGTGCCCCCGGGCGGCGCCACCATGGTGGAGTTCAAGACCGAGTATCCCGGTAAGTACATTCTGGTGGATCACGCGCTGTCCCGCGCCGAAAAAGGGCTGGCCGGTATCCTGACCGTCAATGGCGAGGCCAATGACGAGGTCTTCAAGTCCGACGAGGAAGTGGACCACAGCAGCGGTCACTGATGGACTGGTGATAGGCAACGCCCCGGAGGCTGAGTACTCCGGGGCGCTTTTTATTCTCTGCTCAGATCGGCTGGCGGGTCGGCCGGACCACGATCTCGTTCAGCGAGACACGCCCCGGCTGGCTCAGGGCGAACAGGATCACCTCAGCTATATCCTCCGCCTGCAAGGCATCGATGGATTCCTTCAGCTTGTCGAAGCTCTGCTTCTTTTTCTCGTCGGTGATGCCATCGAAAAATTCGGTATCCACCATGCCGGGGTAGATGGTGACCACCCGCGCATTGCTGGCGCACAGCTCCTTGCGCATGACCTCGGAAAAAGCGGCGACGGCGGCCTTGGAGGCGGAGTAGACGGCGGAGCCGGGGATCAGGGCGTGAACCACCGAGGAGGAGATGTTGATCAGCGTACCCTGGGCCTTCTTCAGCTCAGGTGTGGCCAGGCGGGTGAGATTGGCCAACGCAAATATATTGGTATCCAGCATCACCCGCAGGTCATCAACCTGGGTTTTTTCCAGCAACCCGCCGCGGGACAGGCCGGCATTGTTGATCAGCCCATCCAGTGAACCGCCCCATTCCAGCGCCTGGTTCATCAGTGTTTGCGCTTGTTGCTCGTCGCGAATATCGCATTTGACCGGCAGAACTCGATCATCACCAACGCCCAGTTCCTTCTGCAGCGCCTGCAGACGGTCGATACGTCTGGCAACGGCAATCACCCGCGCCCCTGCATCCAGTAGCGCCGCTATCGTTGCGGCGCCTATTCCAGAGGAGGCTCCGGTGACCATCACAACCTTGTCCTGCAGTGGTTTTGTCATTGTTATTCACTCCTGTTGTTTTGTTATCTCTCGGCTGCGCTTTGCGGCCTGGGTCAAGAATACAGGAGAAAAACAATGATGAACAAACGTTCACTTGTTTGCCCCCAATTAACGGGGGCAGACAGACTCACTCATCCAGCAGCATGCGAAAGCCGCCATAGATCAGGCGCTTGCCGTCGAAGGGCATGGGATTGGCGTCTGGTTGCAAACGGGGATCTTCCATGACCTTGGCCATACCTGCATCCCGTACTTCGCGGGAGGGCCACTCGATCCAGGCGAAGACCACGGTTTCCTCAGGTTGGCGCTTCACGGCCATGGAAAAGGACGTGGTCTCGCCCTCGGGAACGTCGTCGCCCCAGCATTCCGTTACCCGCAGGGCGCCATGCTCCCTGAAGATCTGCGCGGCCAGACGGGCATGTTGGATATAGGCGTCCTGATTGGCGGTGGGCACCGCTGCGACAAATCCGTCGATGTAGTTCATGTTCATCTCCTGTTTCGGTATTTGGGCTGTGTCAGTCTTTCGGCGGCAGTTCGCGGGCGGGCCGTACTTCGATGCTGCCCAGGCGCGCCGGTGGAATTCGGCTGGCGAGCCGGATGGCGTCGTCCAGGTCGGTGGCTTCGAGCAGGTAGAAGCCGGCCAGTTGCTCCTTGGTTTCAGCGAAGGGGCCGTCGGTAATCAACGTCTCGCCGTTGCGCACGCGGACCGTGGTAGCGGTCATCACCGGTTGCAGGGGCTGACCGGTGATGTA
>DXBL01000265.1 GCA_019116555.1 Candidatus Pseudomonas excrementavium | reverse complement strand
CCGGGGATCTGGCCATGCGCAAGCTGCTGCCGGCCCTGTTCTATCTGCACCGGGATCGTCATCTGCATCCCGACACCCGCATCCTTTCCCTGGCCCGCGCCCGGCATGAAGGCGACAGTTATCGCAAACTGGTACGCCGGCATGTCAGCCAGCATGTGGCCAAGGCCGACTTCGACGAGCAGAGCTGGGACGGCTTTGCCGAGCGTCTGGACTACATGACCCTGAACGTCAGCCAGCGGGTCGAGTTCGCCCGGCTGGCCCGGCACCTGGGTGATCAGCCGGGCCGGGCGCGGGTGTTCTACCTGGCCACGCTGCCCGACCTGTTTGCACCCACCGCCCTGCATCTGGAATCGGCCGGGCTGGTGAATGCCGAAGCCCGTATCGTGCTGGAAAAGCCCCTGGGCGACAGCCTGAAAACCGCCAACCAGATCAATGACCGGATCGGCAGCGTATTCGACGAGTCGCGGGTGTTCCGCATCGATCATTTTCTCGGCAAGGAAGCGGTGCAGAACCTGCTGGCGCTGCGCTTCGGCAATGCGCTGTTCGAGCCGCTGTGGCGCAATGGCCATATCGACCATGTGCAGATCAGCGTGCTGGAAACCGTCGGCGTGGAAAACCGCGGCGCCTATTACGACCACGCCGGCGCCATGCGCGACATGGTGCAGAATCACCTGTTGCAACTGCTTTGCCTGGTGGCCATGGAGGCCCCGGTGCACTTCGAGCCCGAAGCGGTGCGTAACGAAAAGCTCAAGATCCTCGAAGCCCTGCGTCCCATCACCGGCATGGATGTGCAGGATCAGACCGTGCGCGGGCAGTACTCCAAGGGCAAGCGTGCCGGCGAACAGCTGCCGGCCTACTATTTCGAGAAAAGCGTCGACCACGACAGCAATACCGAAACCTATGTGGCGCTCAAGGCCGAAATTGATAACTGGCGCTGGGCCGGCGTGCCCTTCTATCTGCGCACCGGTAAATCCCTGGCGCAGCGCAAATCGGAAATTGTCATCCAGTTCAAATCGGTACCGCACCGGCTGTTTCCCGGCAATGACACCCCGGTGGGCAACCGCCTGGTGATTCGCCTGCAGCCCGACGAGAGCATCAGTCTGTCGCTGATGGCCAAGTCACCGGGGCGGGGCATGGCCTTGCAGGAAGTGGATCTGGACCTGCATTTCGACGAGGCCTTCAAGCGCCGGCGCTGGGATGCCTACGAGCGGCTGCTGCTGGATGTTATCCAGGGCGATGCGACGCTATTCATGCGCCGGGACGAGATCGAGGCGGCGTGGCGCTGGGTCGATCCCATCATTCGCGGTTGGCGCGAGGTCTACCGCTCGCCCAAGCGCTATGCCGCTGGCAGTTGGGGCCCGGAAGCTGCGGACAGTCTGCTGGAGCGCGCCGGCCATGTCTGGTTTGATGAGCGCTAAGCCAGCCTGCTCTCATAAAGGCCCGCATCCAGTAGCGACCGGCCTCAGAGCAGCGTTTCGCTGGAGTGGCTCGCGCTGTCGGCGTGGTATTGCCATTGCTGCAACAGCCGGGTAAAGGCATCCGCTGGCAGCGGCTTGCTGATCAGATAACCCTGCACCTCGTCACAGCCCTGGCTGCGCAGGAAGGCCAATTGGCTTTCCTTCTCCACACCTTCGGCTACCACCCGCAGATGCATACTGTGCGCCATGGCGATGATGGCGCGGACAATGGCGGTATCGCCGGGCTGCTCGTCCTGTTCGCAGATAAAGGCCCGGTCGACTTTCAGACAGCGGATCGGGAAGCGCCTGAGATAGGCCAGGGATGAGTAGCCGGTACCGAAGTCATCCACCGCCAGCTCCACTCCCAGCTGGCGTAGCGCGGCCAGATTGTCCGCCACGCTCTCGCTGTGCTCCAGCAGCATGCTTTCGGTCAGCTCGAGTTCAAGCAGATGGCCGGGCAAACCGGTATCCGTCAGGATGTCCTCGACCAGCGCGGCGAAGTGCGGCTGGCGCAGCTGCTGTACCGACAGATTCACCGCCACCCGCACCGCCAGCGGCCCCGCCTGCAGCCATTGGCTGGCCTGGGCGCAGGCCCAGCGCAGCACCTGCTCGCCCAGCGGCAGGATCAACCCGGTTTCCTCGGCGATGGCGATGAATTCACCGGGCAGCAGCATGCCGCGGGTCGGGTGCTGCCAGCGCACCAGCGCTTCCGCACTGTTGATGGTGTTGGAAGCCAGGTGCAGCTTGGGCTGGTAGTGCACCTGCAACTGATCATCGGCCAGCGCCTTGCGCAGTTCATTTTCCAGATGCAGGCGGTCGGCGTTGCGGGTCGGCAATTCAGCAGAATAGAACTGGAAACCGTTGCCCCCCAGATGCTTGGCATGCTGCATCGCCTGATTGGCCTGATTGATCAGCTGCAGGCTGTTGTGCGCCTCGCCGGGAAACTGGCTGATGCCGATGGAGGCGGAAATGATCAGGTCGTTGCTGCCGAGCCGGATCGGCTCGCCGAGGATCTGCAGTAACCGGCTGGCCAGTTGCGCCAGCGCGCTGCGGGATAGATCCTGCTGTACCACCACGAATTCATCTGCCGACAACCGCGCCAGAATGAGGGTGTCAGGCAGGGCCTTGCTCAGCCGATCGGCCACCTGGCGCAGCAGGGCATCGGCCTGCAGATGACCCAGGGTTTCGTTGATGTTCTTGAAGCGGTCCAGGTCGATATGCAGCAGCGCCAGTTCGTGGCCGCGGATGCGGGCATGACCGGTGGCTTCGTTCAGCTTGCGGGTGAACAGGCTGCGGTTGGCCAACTGGGTCAGCGAATCATGATCGGTCAGATAGCGCAGCTGCTCCTCGGTCTGGCGATTGATGGTGCGGTCGGCGAAAAAGCCCACATAGTGGGTGATCTCGCCGGCCTCGTTACGCACCACGGTCAGCTGCAGCCATTGCGGATAGCGCTCGCCGCTGCGCCGTTGCTCCTGCACTTCACCTTCCCAGCGGTCGTGGCTGAGCAGCGCCGTGCGCATACGTGCATAGGTGGTCAGCGTGTCGGGATCGGTACTGGAGGAGGCCAGTACCTTGCCGAGTACATCATCGGCGGCATAGCCGGTGATCACACTGAAAGCCTGGTTCACTGCCAGGATGCGGCGCTGCGGATCGAGGATGAAAATACCATCGGAGGTGGCTTCGAACACGGTAGCGGCCAAGCGCTCCTGGTCATGCTGGTGCCGGCGCGCGGTGATATCACGGCGGGTGCCGATCATGCGCAGTGCTCGACGCGCGCTGTCGCGCTCAATGGCCCGCCCATTATCTTCGACCCAGACCCAACGCCCGTCCTGGTGTTTTACCCGGTATTCCACGCAATAGGGCTTGGCGTGCTTGAAATGAGCTACCAGCGCGTCGCGCACACGTTCCACATCATCCGGATGAACCCGGGGCCGGAGTCCGCCCTGCATGGTGAGGCGGGTGTCCGGCAGCCCGAAGATCTCCTGCAGATGGGAATGGTGAACTTCATCGGTGCGCAAATCCCAGTCCCATAGTCCCAGGGCACTGGCTTCCAGCGCCATGCTCAGGCGAGCCTGGATCTGCTGCAGCTCGGCGGTACGCTGGGCGACGCGATGCTCCAGCGCCTCATGGCTGTGGCGCAGTTGCTGTTCGGCCTGGCGGCGATGCTGGATTTCGCCAGTCAGTTGGAGGTTCAGCGCTTCGGCCTGTTGGCGTGCCTCATCCAGTCGGTACAGCAATGCCTCGTTATGGATATCGCTCTGCTGCGAGTGCCTGGCCGAGCGGTTGATGAACGCCGCCGCGAGCAGCATGCAGGAGAACAGCGTAATACCCATCAGACCCCAGTAAGGGCTGGTGGGATCATCCTGCCAAAGCAGAAACAGGGTGGGCGGCAACCAGCTGGGCAGGGCAAAGCTGAGAAAGGCGCTGAAGCGGTGCGCGTAGATGATGCTGACACAGAGAATCACGCCAGTGGTCACGGCGTAGGCACCCGATTGCAGAGCGAAGGTATCCACCGGTACCAGCAGCACATGCACCAAACCCATGGAGAGGCCGGAGACTGCATTACCCAGGTAGAACAGGGCGGCCCAGTGCGGACGCAGCCGTTGCTCCGCCGGGCTGCGCTGATAGCAGCGGGCCACGCGGATACGCAACAGCGTCAGCAGGCAGACCACGCCCAGCCAGCTGAGTACCAAGGGCCGCGAGGTGTGCTGCCAGATCAGGACGGTGACCGTGCACGCGGCCAGCATGACCAGCCACTGCGGCAAGCGGGCCCATTCGAACAGCAGATCGAGTTGCCGCACCTGCTGGCGGGCCGTCGCGGCATTGATGTCTTTTTCACTGCCGGTCATGCTGAGGCGCATCCGCGGCGCCGGGTAGGGTCTACTGTCATGACGCTTCCATGTGACTGCAATCCATCGGCAAACCATACACCAACGCACCCCCTCCGGCACAGACCTTCGATACAAATCGGATGATTGCCCCGGCTCCTGTCCACTCTTCCTTCCGACCCCGGCGCCGGCACGGTAGAATGTCGCGATGGATATCTCTCACTTGCTCAACTCTCTCAACGACGCCCAACGCCAGGCCGTTACTGCAGCCACTGGTCAGCAGCTGGTATTGGCGGGTGCCGGCTCCGGCAAGACCCGCGTACTGGTGCACCGCATCGCCTGGCTGGTGGAGGTGGAAAAAGCCTCACCCTGGAGCATTCTGTCGGTCACCTTCACCAACAAGGCTGCGGCGGAAATGCGCCAGCGTATCGAGCAACTGCTCGGTATTTCGCCCCAGGGCATGTGGGTCGGCACCTTCCACGGGCTGGCGCACCGGCTGCTGCGCGCCCACTGGCGCGAGGCCGGACTGGCCGAGCAGTTCCAGATTCTCGACAGCGACGACCAGCTGCGGCTGGTCAAGCGGGTGATCCGCGAGCTGGGGCTGGATGAGAACCAGTGGGCACCACGCCAGGCGCAGTGGTGGATCAATGGACAGAAGGACGAAGGCCTGCGCCCGCAGCACATCCAGGCCGCCGGTGACCTGTTCCTGACCACCATGCTGCGCATCTATACCGCCTATGAGCAGGCCTGCGCCCGCGCCGGTGTGGTCGATTTCGCCGAACTGCTGCTGCGCTCGCTGGAGCTGTGGCGTGACAACCAGCCGCTGCGCGAACAGTATCAGGCGCGCTTCCGGCATATGCTGGTGGATGAATTCCAGGACACCAATGCCGTGCAGTACGCCTGGCTGCGGCTGATCGCCGGCAACAGCCCGAGCCTGATGGTAGTCGGTGATGACGACCAATCGATCTACGGCTGGCGCGGCGCGCGCATCGAGAATATCCAGCAATTCCAGCAGGATTACCCGGCTGCCGAGCTGATCCGCCTGGAGCAGAACTACCGCTCCACCGCCACCATCCTCAAGGCGGCCAACGCGTTGATCACCAACAATGCTGGCCGCATGGGCAAGGAGCTGTGGACCGACGGCAACGACGGCGACCCCATTTCCCTGTATGCCGGCTTCAACGAGCAGGACGAAGCGCGGTTCATCGTCGACCGCATCAGCGAGGCCGTCAGCGAAGGCATGGCGCGCAGTGAGATTGCCATCCTGTACCGCTCCAACGCCCAGTCCCGGGTATTGGAAGAGGCGCTGCTGCGCGCCGCGATTCCCTATCGCATCTACGGCGGCCAGCGCTTCTTCGAGCGCGCCGAGATCAAGAACGCCATGGCCTATCTGCGGCTGGTGGCCAACCGCGGTGATGATGGAGCGCTGGAGCGCATCATCAATATTCCCACCCGCGGCATCGGCGACAAGACCGTGGAAACCCTGCGCCAGCATGCCCGCCAGCAGGATGTGTCGCTGTGGCAGGCCGGCTGCGACCTGCTCGACAACAAGGGCCTGCCGGGGCGCGCCGCCAATGCGGTGCAGACCTTCATGCAACTGATCGAACAACTGGCCGAGCGCGTTGAAGGCGTACCGCTGTACAGCATGACCCAGCAGGTGATCGAGCACAGCGGCCTGTTGGCCTTCCATGAAAAGGAAAAGGGCGAGAAAGCCCAGGCCCGGGTAGAGAACCTGGAAGAACTGGTGTCTGCCGCCCGCGCCTTCGAAAACGATATGGCCGATGAGGAAGAGGAGGGCGATACACTGCTGGCCTTCCTCGCCCATGCCTCGCTGGAAGCCGGCGAGACCCAGGCCGACCGCTTCGAAGACAGCGTCCAGCTGATGACCCTGCACAGCGCCAAGGGCCTGGAATTCCCGCTGGTATTCCTGGCCGGCGTGGAAGAAGGCCTGTTCCCGCACAAGATGAGCCTGGAAGAGCCGGGCCGGCTGGAAGAGGAACGCCGGCTGGCCTACGTGGGCATCACCCGGGCCATGCAACAACTGATCATCACCTGGGCCGAAACCCGCCGGCTGTACGGCAGCGAAACCTTCAACAAGGTCTCGCGCTTCGT
>DXBL01000264.1 GCA_019116555.1 Candidatus Pseudomonas excrementavium | reverse complement strand
GCCATGCTGGATGAGCAGGAAAAGGCCTTTCAGGGACTGTGGAAGGTGTACTTCGACTCGGTGAATATCAAGGCGCGCAACAACGAGAAACACCATGTGCGGCAGTTGCCCAAGCGGTACTGGAAGTATCTGTCGGAGAAGCAGCCGCTCCGGGCGGAGCAGCTGGAGGAGATCAATCTGCGCAGAGCGCGTTAGCCGCTCTACTTGACCGGGACGGAGGTAATCCCGGCTTCGAACTGAGGCACGCCGTCATGGATAGTCCACCAGTTGGCCTTTGACCCCGTATAAAAATTCACACCCGGCCGGCTAGCCAAAGGCTCATTGAGCAGGCCGGCGCGAATGCGCAGCACACCGGGCAGGCCCTCCTTGGTGCTATACAAGGGTGAACCGCAGTGACTGCAGAACACCCGGCGCTTGCCGGGGGATGATTCGAAGGACTTCAGTAGCTCCGCACCGCTGAGCAGGGTGAAGGCACTTTCCTGCACCGGAATATTGGTCGCAAAGGGCGTGCCCTGTGCCCGGCGGCACTGGGAGCAATGGCAGATCTGAACCGGCGCAAGCTCACCCGCAATCTGAAAGCGGACGCCGCCGCATTGGCAATGGCCTGTGTACATGGAATCACTCCTGTTAAGTTTCAATCAGAATGCCACCGGCGCCTTGGCCATGCCACCGACAGCGCCCATCTTTGCCTTAATGAGGCAGGATGCTATTGTGTGCCACCTCTCAAACAACAAGAAATACTGCCATGCCAAAGCCCTACTCCTTCAGCCTGTACCCCTCCTGGCTTGCCCTCGCCTGCCTGCTGTTCACCAGCGTCCTGCATGCAGAAACCGTAGCGCCGCCCATCGCCCCCGAGCGCTTGCAGATGCTCGAACAAGCCCTGCAAGCCGAAGTTGATCAGGGCCGTCTTGCCGGCATCGCCGTACTGGTGGAGCAGGACGGGAAGCTGCTGCATCGCAGCCAGCATGGGTACCAGGATATCGCCGGCGACGTGCCGCTGGCCGAAGACACCCTATACAAGATCTTCTCGCTGACCAAGCCAGTCACCAGCGTCGCCATGCTGATGCTGCAGGAACAGGGCAAACTGTCACTGGATGATCCACTGGCCAAATACCTGCCGGAATTCGCCGACCTTCAGGTCGCCATCGCTGATGGCCCGGACGGCATACCGCAAACCGCCGCCCCGAGCCACGCACCGACCCTGCGCGAGCTGATGAACCAGACCGCCGGCTTCAGTTACGGCGTATTCAGCCAGTCCCAGGTCGATACCCTGTACCTCAAGGCCGACCTGTTCAACACAAAGCAGACTCTGGAAGAAATGGTCAGCAAACTGGCCAAGCTCCCGCTACTCAACCAGCCCGGCACGGTCTGGAACTACAGCCTCTCGGTGGATATCCAGGCACGGGTGGTCGAAGTCGTCAGCGGCCAGCCCTATGACCAGTTCCTCGCCGAGAATATCTTCCAGCCGCTCGGCATGAAGGACACCGGTTACCACGTCCGCAGCGAGCAGGCGCCGCGGCTGGCAGTCTCCTACAAACCTGGCGACAAAGGCTTGGAGCCGCAGGACAACACCCAGTACCTGACCAAACCCAAGCTGACTCAGGGCGGCAGCGGATTGATCTCCAGCATGGACGACTACATGCGCTTCGCCCACATGCTGCTCAACGGCGGCGAGCTGGATGGCGTGCGACTGCTCTCCGCCGAATCGATAAAAGAAATGGCCCACGACCAGCTCCCGGCAGAAGTCGACGGTCCCAACTGGGCACCCGGCAACCGCTTCGGACTGAACGTGGCTGTGGTCGAAGACAGCGCCAAAGCCGGACATCTGCCGGTCGGCACCTATTGGTGGTGGGGCATCCAGGGCCCCTGGATGTGGATCGACCCGAGCAACAACCGGATCGTGCTGGGGATGATGCAGAACACTGACTACCGCCATTCACGGGTCGTGCATGGCACGGTCAGTCGTATTCTCTTCGGCGAACGTTAACAGCCACCTGACCAGAGGGGTGGAACAGGCGCAGCGAGCCTGCCCCCTCTCGAGTTCACAGTTGTAATCGGTTCCGGCTAATCGCCCTTTTTATGTTTATGCTGCTTTAGTGACGACTCGTTACCCGGGGTGCCTTTATTGTCGCGCTGCCGCTTATCGGGCTCGCCCGTCGATTTAGCAGTTCTTTTGGGACCGGTTTTGATGCCCATGCTCTTCTCCTTCGTTGTACTCAGGATGTCGCCCGGCATCCCAGCGCCTTAACAACGCGAATGCCAGTGCTCCCTACCCTGTTTAGCAGCGCTTCGGCGACGAGGCAAATGTTGGCCCTTATCTCAATCCGCCTGAACTTCTGTCGGCGTGTATTTTCTACTGATAACGTTGACCAGGGAGCCGTCCATGCCAGTTTTGCCGATCCTCGATTGCCTGATTATCGGCGGCGGGCCTGCAGGCCTCACTGCGGCCATCTACCTCGCGCGATATCGCCGGCACTGCCTGGTGCTGGACGCCGGCGCCAGCCGTGCTTCGTACATTCCGAAGAGTCATAACTATCCCGGTTTTCCGCCGGGTATTTCCGGCCCCGATCTGCTGGCCCGTCTGCGGGAGCAGGCCGTGGGCTACGGCGCTTGTCTGGAGCAGGGCGATGTGGATGGTCTGGACAGCCATGGTGATGGCTTTCTGGCGACCGTTGGCGACCGACAGCTGCTGGCGCGCCGGGTGATCCTCGCCACAGGCATTGATGATGCCCTGCCGGATATACCGGATGTGGGTCAGGCCATCACGGCGGGTATCGTCAGGCTCTGTGCGATCTGCGATGGTTACGAGGCCGAGGAGAAAGAGATCGCCGTGTATGGTGAGGCGAACAATGCCATCGGCCATGCGGCTTTTTTGCGTACCTTCACCTCCCGGGTGACGGTGCTGACCCAGGGAAGTGAGGAAGTGCGACCGGAGGCAGCAGCCCGGGCCGAACAGCTCGGTATCGAGGTGGTGACTGGAGACACCAGGGCGATGCGGGTGACCTCTGAAGACAAGGTAGAGGTCGTGGTTGAATCGGGACGCAGGGTCTTCGATCTCGTTTACCCTGTCATGGGAAGTACCTGCCGGGCCTCACTGGCCTGCACGCTGGGCGCGGCCTGTAACGAAGCAGGGTCGCTGGTGGTCGACAGCCATCAGCAGACCTCGGTGAACGGGCTCTACGCAGCGGGGGACGTGGTGGACGGCTTGCGGCAGATCTGCGTCGCCACCGGCCAAGCCGCGATCGCAGCGACTGCGGTGCATAACAGCCTGGAACCCAACCCCTGGTGATGCTGCTCCGGCCTGTTTTAGCTAATGAACTGAGCCATGGCCTTGGCGTCAGGGCCCTCTCCTGCCTCCAGCCCTGCCTTGACGCCCATCCGGTTCCGCTCCGGCTGGTTCTGGCTCGCCTTCAATTTACCTGTAAGAGTTTCGATTCGTATTTCAACACCAACGATAGCGCCCAACAGACGCTCGGTGAAATCCGCCGGCGCATCGTCCACGGACCAGGGGACAGTCATCCCGGCCTCGTGCTGGTCCGTTAACTGGTGGAGGTGGCGCTTCAGCCAGCACGGGTCTTCGATAACCCGAACAGTGCCCTGCGCATGGACAGCCAGATAATTCCACGTCGGCACCACCCGGCCCGTCTCTGCCTTGGTGGGGTACCAGGAAGGCGAAACGTAGGCATTCGGCCCCTGAAACACAGCAAGCGCCCGAGCCCCGTCCCGCAGACGTTGCCACACCGGGTTACTTCGAGCCAGATGGCATTGCAGATACCCGAGAGAGCCTTCCTCAGGGTTCAGATGGAAGGGTAAATGGTTGGCTTCGATACCCTCATCATCAGCAACGACCAGCAACCCCAGACTGTAGTCCCGAATGTATTGCTGGAGCTTGTGGTGATCGTCTTCCTTGAAATGGTTTGGGGTATACACTTTTTGTTCCTTGGGTGGGTTTGAGCGTAAGTAGCGCCCGGCTCAGATGGCCCAATCACATCAGTTGGAGGGCGTCTCGGCGAGTAAAGAGAACGTACTTGAAGCCTGTCAGGCTTCATTAAAAACTACCAAACACCGCCAACCAGGATAGCTTTCGCTCAAACCTGGCAAATGCTGAATGACTAAAAACAAAGCTCGGGATCGCCAAAACGCTGCCAATGGTAAATCCAATAGCCGCGCCAATAGCCGAATCGAACAAAAGCATAACAGCGCCGAAACAGAGAAAAAGGGCGCCAATCAAAGCGAAGCCTTTCCGAGCACCAGCTTGATCCGGATAGCGATTTAGCATTTTAAAACCTAACGCCCGCAACACCGGGCAATTGGTAGCGCAGCGGAAAATTGATCCGCGTGATTGCGCTTGTTAACTTTTATGCCGACAAATAACAGCATTTTTTATATTTAAAACCACTTCCGCATGCGCACGGATCGTTCCTTTTTTGCTTCTTAGGCGCGGCTGGTTTAGGGGGAGCTAATTTTTGAATTGATTGCTCGATAGAGCGCTCGATAATTTGTTCTATCTCTCTTTCCGGCACAGGATCGTCTTTGAATGTACCGTAAGCTGCAATCATTAACCCAATAGCTGTTAATATAATTCCGATAAAACCGTACAATTCAGATCTTGTTTGCGGCAATACCGAAGCGAAATTTGTTAACTCAGGAACTGTTTCTTGTATGTTTGCCTGGACTTGTTCTTTCGAAAGGTTTCTCTTTTGCGCTTCAGCCAATACAGACGATAATTTCTGTAACTGCTGAACTGTCTTAATACTTCCTTGCAGCAACCTTATTGCGTTGCCAGTGATATCGTAAACGCCATCAGGCACATGGCCCATCCCTCCGCAGTTAGGGCAAGGACCTACTCGATTTCCGCTTAAAGTTACATTCCTACAATTTTCGAATACGAAACCAGAACCAAAAATCGCTCCACAGTTATCGCAAAATGCTGGCATCTCTGGCATGGAGCCTCCTTGAAAGTTAACGCTGAACGAAGCGGCGCGTCTGACTCGTCCGCCTTCCGTGACTGGTTAGCCCACCTGCGCACTGGCTGGACCCTCTAGATGATAAATCACAAGCCGGACCGCCAAGACAATCGCGGGCAACATCAAGATTAAAGGGATAATGAAAGTGATCCAAGGAACGAGGCATATAGGTCCTACCACCAGACCCGCGATTGGTATTGATTTGTGGAGCTTTTTGAATCGAGCCCAACTTACACCCATTAGAACAAATAAAAGCCATGCGATTGGTGAAAGAACAAGCGAAATAGTGGCTAGTGGTTGCATCAACCAGTTCATCTGCCCCCAGTGAAGCCCGAGAACGAGGTTCGGCACAGTAAAGATCGCTGCAGAAAAGAATGGCAGCGTGGCCGACAAGAAAACGTTTAAATAGCGTTGCACTCTCAGGCTCATTCTCATAGGGGGCTAACG
>DXBL01000263.1 GCA_019116555.1 Candidatus Pseudomonas excrementavium | reverse complement strand
CCCTGGTTCACCGGGTGGCCGAAATGACCGGGCGCATGCACCGCGCCGGCGTCAACCACCGCGATTGCTACATCTGCCACTTCCTGTTGCATACCGATACGCCGCCGACGCCGGATAACCTGCGCCTGTCGTTGATCGACCTGCACCGGGCCCAGGTGCGCGCCAAGGTACCGCGCCGCTGGCGCGACAAGGATCTGAGCGGGTTGTACTTCTCCGCACTGAATATCGGTCTGACCGAGCGCGATAAACTGCGTTTTCTGCGTAGCTATTTTCAGCGACCGCTGCGCCAGATCCTCACCGAAGAAGCCGTATTGCTCAGCACGCTCGAGCGCAAGGCTACGCGGCTGCAGACCCGGTTCGAGCGCAAATACGCGCCCGGTAATGACGCATGACCGACTGGGTACTCAACCCTGCCTTTGCGGAAGGGGAGGCGGGACGCCTGTTTGCCGATCTGCCCAGCGTATTCGCGCTACAGGGTGAGCGCATCACCTCGGATGACATCAGCGAAGTGCATAAGCTCTGCGCTGAGGGGCGCTGCTACTACATCAAGCGCTATGTGGCTGCCGGCAAGAACCTGCGCCGGTTGATCGGCCGCCCGCGAATCCGCGCCGAATGGGAGAACCTGCTCAAGTTCGCGCGCTGGGGCATCCCCACGGTGCCGGTGGTGGCCTATGGCATGGAACGCAACGGCCTGGGGTTTGGTCGGGGCGCACTGATCACCCTGGGCATCGACGGCACCGATGATCTGGCGCAGTTGGCGAGGCGCAACGACGCGCGCCTGCGTGATCGGCATTGGTTGGCGGCGATGATGACCCAGGTCGCACGTGCCACACGCACCATGCACGACCATGGTTTTGCCCATAACGACCTCAAATGGCGCAATATCCTGGTGGATCGCCAGGCTGCGCCCCAGGTGTATTTCATCGATTGCCCGGCGGGCAGCAGATGGCCCGGCCCGTTGCTGCGCTATCGGATCATCAAGGATCTGGCCTGTCTCGACAAGGTAGGCAAATATCACCTGCGGCGCACCGACCGCCTGCGGTTCTACCTGGACTATTCGCAGCGCGAGCGGCTGACCGCAGCTGACAAAAAGCGCATCAGGGCGATATTGGCCTTTTTCGAGGGACGTGAATGAGTACCACCGCCAGCCTGCGGGATGCCGGCCGCCATCCCGCCACACCATTGAGCGTGCAGATTGGCGGCGAGCCGTTGGATATTCACCAGTGGCTGCGGATTCTGCCAGGCAAGCGCTTGGTCGGACAGGGCAATTGGCAGGGGCAACAGGTGCTGGCCAAACTGTTCATCGCGACCGGTGCCGAACGCCATTGGCAGCGCGAGAGCAATGGCATCCAGGCGTTGCAGCGTGCCGGGCTGGCTACGCCCGCTCTACTGGCCAGCGGCGAGTTGCCGGGCGGGGGCTATTATCTGCTCACCGAGTTTCTCTCCGGCTCGCAGAGCTTGCAGCAATGCTGGGACCAACTGACTGATCACACAAACAACCCCGCAGCCACGGATGTTCTGCAGGACGCGTTGCGGACCGTTGCCGCCATGCACCGCCAGGGGCTGGCCCAGACCGATCTGCACCTGGGCAATTTCCTTCGGTATCAGGGGCAGGTTCATATCATCGATGGCGATGCCATTGACGTGCAGGAGCCAGGCACGCCGCTGAAACAGGAGTCGGTTGAAGCTAATCTCGCCCTGTTCTTCGCCCAGTTCGAGCCCGAATGGGACAACCGGATCGATGCCCTGCTGCCGGCCTACCTGGCCATCAATCCAGTAGCGAGCCTGGAAGTCGGTGCGCTGGTCGCTGCGGTAAGGGTCGAACGTCAGCGGCGTCTGGACAACTTTCTCGCCAAGACCGTCCGTGACTGCACCCAGTTTGCCGTTAGCCACCAGGCGGGGCGCTATTGCACGGTGCTGCGGTCGGAACAGGCGACCCTGGCTCCGCTGCTGGCCGACCCTGACAGTGCCTTCGCCGGGCAGCCCCTGCTCAAGGATGGCGGTAGCAGCACCGTCGCCCGCGTTACCGTCGGCGGCCGCCAGGTGGTCATCAAGCGCTACAACATCAAGGGTTTCAGTCATTGGCTCAAGCGCTTCTGGCGTCCCAGCCGGGCCTGGCATTCCTGGCTGGCGGGCTGGCGACTGTATTTTCTCGGTATCGCCACGCCCCAGCCGCTGGCGATGATCGAGCGGCGCATCGGGCCGCTGCGTCGCGAAGCCTGGCTGATTACCGATTATTGCCCCGGCGAGAACCTTTTCCAGCATCTGGGCGAAGCGGGGGATGTGTTGCCTGATCCAGCCACCGCCGAGGCCATGCAACATACCTTCCGTCAGCTGAATGACGCGCGGATCAGCCACGGCGACTTCAAGGCCACCAACCTGCTGTGGCATGAGAATAGAGTGTGGTTGATCGACCTGGATGCCATGCAGAGTCATGCCAGTGAGGCTGGCTGGCGCAAGGGCTGGACGCGCGACCGGGCACGCTTTGTGCGTAACTGGCGAGCTGACAGCAAGCTGGCCGGATGGTTGGAGCAAGTGCTGCCGCGATAACCTGGCGCAGCGTTCGCCGAGCGCTTTCCCCGTAGAGGTTCCTGCGGTCTTCCAGTCCAATCTCTAAAGGCTTTTTTGCGGGAGCGGCCTTGGCCGCGAACCGGCCTGCCACACACGATATCCGCCCCATACTGACGAGCTGCTTTCATCGGGCACACACCGGCGTATCGGTGTAGAATCGCGGTTTATTCTTTCGTTGTTTCTGAGAGGCAAGACCGTGGCATTGACTATTCTTGGACTGTCTGGCGCCCTGAGCCATGACCCGTCAGCGGCCCTGTATATCGACGGCAAGCTTATTGCCGCGGTAGAGGAAGAGCGCTTCGTGCGGGACAAGCATGCGAAGAACCGCATGCCCTACGAGTCCGCGAAGTTCTGCCTCGAGCAAGCCGGTATCAAGCCGGAAGACGTAGATATCGTTGCCATCCCCTTCGCGCCGATCAGCATCTTCGAAAAGGCCCGCTGGCATTACGCCAAGCGCTACTGGTACGCACCGGATCGTTCGCTGGATGCCATCTTCATGGGCAACCGCCGCTTTCACCGCTACAAGAAACGCATTCAATGGTGCCTGCAGCAACTGGGCTTCGACCTGAAGAAGGTCAAGCTGGAGCCGGTAGAGCATCACCTGGCCCACGCCTCCAGCGCCTATCACTGCTCGGGCTTCAAGGAGAAGACCGCGATTCTCGGGATCGACGGCAAGGGTGAATATGCCACCACCTTCTTCGGCTACGGCGAAAACGGCAAGATCCACAAGATCAAGGAATTCTACGACCCCGACTCCCTGGGTGGGCTGTATGGCGCCATCACCGAATACCTGGGCTTCGATATGCTCGATGGCGAGTTCAAGGTCATGGGCATGGCGCCTTACGGGGATGCCAGCAAGTATGACTTCTCGCGACTGGCCAAGTTCGAGAACGGCGAACTGACCATCAACACCGATTACGCTAACGTCATCGGCTTCCGTCGCTACAAGGAAAAGGGCAAGGGTTACTACTTCTCGCCCAAGCTGATCGAATGGCTGGGGCCGAAGCGCGAAGGAGATGTAGCCGACGACCCCTATATCCACTACGCGGCCAGCATCCAGGCGCTGTTTGAAAAGATCGCCCTGGAGATGATGGATTACTACCTCGGCGACATCATCAGGGAAACCGGCCGCATTGCGTTTGCCGGCGGTTGCGCGCTGAACGTCAAGCTCAATCAGAAAATCATCGCCCGGGATGAGGTCAAGGAACTGTTCGTCCAGCCCGCCGCCAGTGACGCCGGTACTGCAGTCGGCGCTGCGGCCTATATCTCGGTGAAGAATGGCGTCCCCGTGGAGAAGATGGAACACGTCTACCTCGGCCCCAGCTACAGCAATGAAGACGTCATCGCGGCCTGTGCTCGCCACCCCAATCAGCCGCAGTGGCAGAAGGTCGACAACGTGCCCGAGCACATTGCCCAACTTATGGTGGAAGGCAACCCCGTGGCCTGGTTCCAGGGCCGCATGGAATTCGGCCCGCG
>DXBL01000262.1 GCA_019116555.1 Candidatus Pseudomonas excrementavium | reverse complement strand
TTGGCGCTGACCGAGTTTCTGCGTGCCGAACGGGTCGTGGGTGCCTACGTCGAGTTTTTCGGCGAGGGGGCTGACAGCCTGACCATCGGTGATCGCGCGACCATCTCCAACATGTGCCCGGAGTACGGTGCGACTGCGGCGATGTTCTATATTGATGGTCAGACCATCGATTACCTGAAGCTGACCGGCCGCGAGCCGGAGCAGGTGGCGCTGGTCGAGCAGTATGCCAAGCAGCTGGGTCTGTGGAGCAGCGCGCTGACCACCGCCGAGTACGAACGGGTGCTGGAATTCGACCTGTCCACCGTGGTACGCAACCTGGCCGGTCCGTCCAACCCGCACCGCCGTCTGCCGACTTCTGCGCTGCAGGAGCGTGGCATTGCCAGCACCGAGCAACTGGAGGCCGCCCGGGCCGAAGAGGCCGAGGGTCTGATGCCCGATGGTGCGGTGATCATCGCTGCCATCACCAGCTGCACCAACACCTCCAACCCGCGTAACGTGGTCGCCGCCGGTCTGGTGGCGAAGAAGGCCAACGAACTGGGCCTGATCCGCAAGCCCTGGGTCAAGACCTCCTTCGCACCGGGCTCCAAGGTCGCTCGCCTGTATCTGGAAGAGGCCGGCCTGCTGCCGGAGCTGGAGAAGCTCGGCTTCGGTATCGTTGCCTACGCCTGCACTACCTGTAACGGCATGTCCGGCGCGCTGGATCCGAAGATCCAACAGGAAATCATCGACCGCGACCTGTATGCGACGGCGGTACTGTCCGGTAACCGTAACTTCGACGGCCGCATCCACCCCTACGCCAAGCAGGCCTTCCTCGCCTCGCCACCGCTGGTGGTCGCCTACGCCATCGCTGGTACCGTGCGTTTCGACATCGAGCAGGACGTGCTGGGCAAAGACCAGAACGGCAACCCGATCACCCTGAAGGACCTGTGGCCGAGCGATGAGGAAATCGACGCCATCGTCGCCTCCAGCGTCAAGCCCGAGCAGTTCAAGCAGGTATATATCCCGATGTTCGACCTCGGCACCATCGAGGAAGCGGAAAGCCCGCTGTACGATTGGCGGCCGATGTCCACCTACATCCGTCGCCCGCCGTACTGGGAAGGCGCACTGGCCGGTGAGCGGACCATGAAAGGCATGCGCCCGCTGGCGATCCTGCCGGACAACATCACCACCGACCACCTGTCGCCCTCCAACGCGATCATGATGGACAGTGCCGCCGGTGAATACCTGCACAAGATGGGCCTGCCGGAGGAGGACTTCAACTCCTACGCCACCCACCGCGGCGACCACCTGACTGCCCAGCGCGCCACCTTCGCCAACCCGAAGCTGTTCAACGAAATGGTGTTGAACGACGACGGCAGCGTGAAGCAGGGCTCACTGGCCCGGGTCGAGCCGGAAGGCCAGGTGATGCGTATGTGGGAAGCCATCGAAACCTACATGAACCGCAAACAGCCGCTGATCATCGTCGCCGGCGCCGACTATGGCCAGGGCTCCAGTCGCGACTGGGCAGCCAAGGGCGTGCGTCTGGCTGGCGTGGAAGCGATTGCCGCAGAAGGCTTCGAGCGCATCCACCGCACCAACCTGATCGGCATGGGCGTACTGCCGCTGGAGTTCAAACCAGGCACCACGCGCAAGACCCTGGGGCTGGATGGGACCGAGACCTATGATGTGGTGGGTACCCCGGCGCCCCGGGCGGAGCTGACGCTGGTGATCAATCGTCGGAACGGCGAGCGGGTCGAGGTGCCGATGACCTGCCGACTGGACAGTGACGAGGAAGTCACCGTGTACGAGGCGGGTGGGGTGCTGCAGCGGTTTGCTCAGGACTTCCTGGAAGGGAAGGTGTAACCCGGATCCCCCTCTCCCCCGGCCCCTCTCCCGCGAGGGGAGAGGGGTGACTGTGCCGAAACGCAGTGCTATTTCTGCAAGCTCGGACTGACTCCCTCTCCCCTTGCGGGAGAGAGCTGGGGAGAGGGGGAAAGGTTGAACCACTTCACGTCCTGGCACTCACCCATGTGACGCCAGTGAAGCGGCAATGCAGACTCCAGTCATCACCTGATGACAGGGCAAGTCCGCATGAACCAGAAACACTTCGCCAAACACCTGCGCCGCAACATGACCGGTGCCGAGCAACTGCTCTGGCGTCATCTGCGCGGCCACCGGCTGGCGGAACAGAAGTTTCGCCGTCAGCAGCCGCTTGGCGGTTATGTAGTGGATTTTGTGCATTTCGGTGCGCGGCTGATTGTTGAAGCCGATGGTGGTCAACACAACACCAGCCAACATGATGCCCAGCGGGATGCATGGTTGAGAGAGCAGGGCTTTCGGGTTCTGCGGTTCTGGAATAACGAGATACTGCTCAATACCGAACAGGTTTTGGCGGTGATATTTGAGGCGGTGGGTGGTTCCCCCTCTCCCCCGGCCCCTCTCCCGCGAGGGGAAAGGGGTGACTAGGGCCGAAGTGGCTGTGTACTCCTGTCCTTTATGGTGTCGGGTGTGGTTATAGCTGCAGAGCATGTGTGGCCAGCCTGCTTCTTCCTTGATGGGGGAAGGGCAAATGCTGAACTGGCTATATACACCCTGAATGTCAGGCAAGGGTTATAGCTATGGAGCAGGCACGGCCAGGCTCTCTCTTCCAGCAAGAGGGAGCAGTCCGAGCCAGGTTGCAGAAACAATGCAGCGGTTCAGGCACAGTCACCCCTCTCCCCTTACGGGAGAGGGGTCGGGGAGAGGGGGCCGCTCCTTCAGGAGTACTACAACATGACCCAAGCAACACAAATCAAGATCCCCGCTACCTACATGCGTGGCGGCACCAGCAAGGGTGTTTTCTTTCGTTTGCAAGACCTGCCGGCGTCCTGCCAGACGCCGGGCGAGGCGCGTGACCGCCTGTTCATGCGGGTCATCGGCAGCCCCGACCCTTATGCCGCACATATCGACGGCATGGGCGGGGCTACCTCCAGTACCAGCAAGTGCGTGATTCTGTCGAAAAGCAGTCAGCCCGATCACGACGTGGATTACCTGTACGGCCAGGTCTCCATCGACAGCCCCTTCGTCGACTGGAGCGGCAACTGCGGCAACCTCTCCACGGCAGCGGGTGCCTTTGCCATTCATGCGGGGCTGCTCGACCCGGCACGTATTCCCGAGAACGGGATATGCACGGTGCGGGTGTGGCAGGCCAATATCCAGAAGACCATCATTGCCCAGGTGCCGGTCACCAACGGGCAGGTGCAGGAGCTGGGTGATTTCGAACTGGACGGGGTGACTTTTCCGGCGGCGGAGATCGTACTGGAGTTCCTCGATCCGTCCGACGATGGGGAAGAGGGTGGTTCCATGTTCCCTACCGGCAACCTGGTAGACGACCTGGAAGTGCCCGGTCTCGGCACCTTCAAGGCGACCATGATCACCGCTGGCATTCCCACGGTGTTCGTCAATGCCGAGGATATCGGTTATCAGGGCACCGAACTGCGTGAGGATATCAATGGCAATCCCGAGGCGTTGGCGCGCTTCGAGGCCATTCGTGTGGCTGGCGCCTTGCGCATGGGCTTGATCAAAACCCCGGAAGAAGCGCTTAAACGTCAACACACGCCGAAAATCGCCTTCGTTTCCAGGCCCAGGGACTACCTGGCCTCCAGTGGCAAGCAGATCAAGACGGATGACATTGATCTGCTGGTGCGGGCGCTGTCCATGGGCAAACTGCACCACGCGATGATGGGCACCTGTGCCGTGGCTATCGGGACTGCCGCGGCTGTTCCGGGCACGTTGGTCAATCTGGCCGCTGGTGGCGGTGAGCGCGAGGCGGTGCGTTTCGGGCATCCCTCCGGCACCCTGCGGGTGGGCGCCGAAGCGCGTCAGGTCGATGGAGAGTGGACGGTGACCAAGGCGATCATGAGCCGCAGTGCGCGGATCATCATGGAAGGCTGGGTACGGGTGCCGGCTGATACCATCTGAAGTCGCTACGTTTGCACAGGCCCGCCGCGGTAACGCTGCGGGCTTGTTGCGTTTGGCTGGCAGAACTGCTGACGGTCTGCCTTCTGGCAAGAGCCGCTGGACGGCAGCCCAGGTGGTGCCAGCTGAATTAAATAAGCTAAGGTGCATCAAGGTTTGCAAACTGATGAACTGCCAGGAGTTGACGATGGATCTGAATCTTGCCGGGAAACGTGCCCTGGTCGGCGGCGCCAGTCAGGGGTTGGGCGCCGCCTGCGCACGGCAATTGGCTTTGCAGGGCGCGGAAATCATTGCCTTGGCCCGCAGCGAAGACAAGCTGTCTGAAGTGATCGAGCAATTGCCGACTGCCGAAGGGCAAAAGCACGGTTATATCTGCGTTGATTCGGGTGACCTCCCGGCACTGGCGGTAGCAGTGCAGGCGGAGGTGGACCGGAGTGGGCCGATCTGTATCTGGATCAACAACACCGGCGGTCCGGCGCCGGGGCCGGCGCATCTGGCGGCACCGGAAAGCTATGCAACGGCATTCAACCAGCATCTGCTGAGCAGCCAGACGCTGCTGCACTTGCTGCTGCCGGGGATGTGCGAGCTGGGCTACGGGCGCGTCATCAACGTGCTGTCGACCTCGGTAAAGACGCCGTTGCCCAATCTGGGCGTGTCCAATGCCATCCGTGCGGCCATGGCCAATTGGGCAAAAACCCTGGCTACGGAGCTGGCGGCGGAGGGGGTGACCGTTAATAACGTGCTGCCGGGGCTGACGCGCACGGCGCGTCTGGAAGGGCTGCTGACCTTTCGGGCCGAAGCGGCCGGCAAAACCGAGCAGGAGATGGAGCAGGCATTGCTGCAGACGATTCCGGCCCGGCGTTTTGCCGAGCCGGAGGAGTTCGCCAATGCGGTGGGGTTTCTCGCCTCGCCGGCGGCGGCTTTCATCAACGGCATCAATCTGCCGGTGGATGGTGGCGCGACCGCCAGCCTGTAGCGAGGCGGGCGGAGCTCAAGGCCTTGCTCAGCTGTGCAGCTTCTCGCAGGCGATCAGGGTGTTCTCCAGCAGGCAGGCGCGGGTCATCGGGCCGACGCCGCCAGGTACTGGAGTGATCCATGCGGCGCGCTCGGCGGCCGCTTCGAAGTCCACGTCGCCACGCAGCCGGCCATCTTCCATGCGGTTGATGCCCACATCGATGACGATGGCGCCGGGCTTGATCCATTCGCCCTTGACCAGGCCGGGCTTGCCAACAGCCACTACCACCAGGTCGGAACGGCGCACATGCTCTTCCAGGTCGTTGGTGAAGCGATGGGCCACGGTAGTGGTGCAGCCGGCCAGCAGCAGCTCCAGGGCCATGGGCCGCCCAACGATATTGGATGCGCCCACCACCGTGGCGTTCAGGCCATAGGGGCTGACACCGGTGCTTTTCAGCAGGCGGATGATACCGAGCGGGGTGCACGGGCGCAGCAGCGGCATGCGCTGGGCCAGGCGGCCGATGTTGTAGGGGTGGAAGCCGTCGACGTCCTTGTCCGGGCGAATACGCTCCAGTAACAGGGATGAGTCGAGATGCGCTGGCAGCGGCAGCTGGACCAGAATACCGTCGATGTCCGCGTCTTCATTAAGAGTGTCGATCAGCTGCAGCAGATCTTCCTGGGCGGTATCGGCCGGCAGGTCGTGGGAGCGGGAAATAAAACCGACTTCCTCGCAGTCCTTGCGCTTGTGGGAGACATAGACCTGGGAGGCGGGATCACTGCCAACCAGAATGACCGCGAGGCCGGGAATGCGCAGGCCTTGTTCGCGGCGCTGGTTGACCTTGTCGGCGATTTCGCGCCGGAGATTGGCGGCAATCTGCTTGCCATCGATCAGTTGGGCTTTCATGATGTTCCTGGGAAGTGCATAGAATGCGGCAATTGTCGCATGCGGCGGGGCCTTGGCAAAAGAGTGAGGGGTCGTGGATTCTTAACTTACTCAAATATTTGAAAAAAATGTGAATTCATCGTTGACGGGGAGATGGGGGCTGAGTATTATTCGCCCCGCTTCACAAACACAACGAAGTCGGTTTGGAAGGCGATTCAGGCTCCAGCATTTCAAGCCTTCGGGATTGACAATGTGCATACGGCGCCCGTAGCTCAGTTGGATAGAGCACCCGCCTTCTAAGCGGGTGGTCGCAGGTTCGAATCCTGCCGGGCGCGCCACGGCGCACATGGTATGGTTCTGCGAAGTTGTGGTAGTGTAGCTGCTGTAATGGTGGGCGTAGCTCAGTCGGTAGAGCACAGGATTGTGGCTCCTGGTGTCGTGGGTTCGATCCCCATCGTCCACCCCATTTCAGCAAAAACGCCAGGCTTCGGTCTGGCGTTTTTGTATCTGTACCGGTATTGCGGACGTGGTGGAATTGGTAGACACACCAGATTTAGGTTCTGGCGCCGCGAGGTGTGAGAGTTCGAGTCTCTCCGTCCGCACCATCAATGCTTCCGGACGTCCCGATGGTCTCCGGAAATTCAGAAAAGCCCCTTGATTGGGGCTTTTTTGTGCCCTGCGAAAAGTGGACGGGGCGGCCCTGCATGGGTGGGTTGGAGGCTGCGCCTATACTGCGGGCAGGGGGCTCAATATCCACGCGTTGCTGGCGCCGTCGCGAGACATGGCGTGCTAGTGCTCTAAACCAAGGGATCGATATGTGGGAGATGTCGGGCTATCTCGGCCTGTTCCTCGCTTCCTTCGTGGCGGCGACCTTTCTGCCGATGCAGTCGGAAGTGGTGCTCGTTGCCTTGCAGTTGGCGGGCAATCATCCGCTCGGATGGCTGCTGTTGGTCGCCACGGTCGGCAATGTGCTGGGCTCGGTGGTGAATTGGTTGCTGGGGCGCTATATCGAGCGCTGGCAGGGTCGACGCTGGTTTCCCGTGCCGGCTGACAAGCTGCACAAGGCGCAATCGGCTTATCGGCGCTACGGGTACTGGTCGCTGCTCCTGAGTTGGGCGCCGCTGATCGGCGATCCGCTGACGTTGGCGGCTGGCGTCATGCGTGAGCCGTTCTGGCGTTTTCTGCTTCTGGTCACCCTGGCCAAGGGCGGTCGCTACCTGATTCTGGTCGCTGGCACCGCCTGGTTTGGATAGGTATCGGCTACCGGTCGCAGGTCAGGCCTGAAGTCTGGCGAACAGCCGGGTGGCCAGTAGTCCCGCGGGTTTGTAATGATGAGCCGGTGACATCAGCTCAATCAGGCGCTGGGTTCTGCTGTTGTCGTCCAGGGTTCGCAGTTCCTGCTCCAGCAACTGCTGTTCGGCGCTGAAGTCGCCGGCCCTGGCGCGGTGATCCTGCTGGTTGCGGTTTGGGGGAATGAATCTTCTGGGTCGGTTGGGTTGGTCGTTGATCAGCCATTCTCCGGCAATCCAGTCGTGCAGCAGCTGTAGTTCATAGGCGCTGAACACGCCGAACATGGGCGCGCGGTTGCCCTGCACCAGTTGCCAGAAACGGCTCTGGGCCGGGTCTTCGTCACGATGGATCCAGCCACGCTTTTCCAGCGCCGCGAGAAAGTCGCCGATCTGTCCTGTCTGGCTCAACCATTCATTGATGGTGCGGCCTTCTATCCGGCAGAAGTCCGAATGCATATTGCGCGCGACCAGGGCCTTCTGTTCCAGCACCCGGTGCAGCTCCTGTTCCAGATTGAAGCTGTTGATGACGCCTGTCGATGACAGGCCCAATTCATTCAGTTGATAGCCACGCCGGACCCGTTGATAGAATTCCTGTGCATCGCCGGTAACCGGCAGATTATCGAGAACGGCACGTGCTGCCTTGTGCGCATGGCCGGTATCGGCATTGTCGATGGTGACGTGCAGCTGAAAATAGTAGGGGTCGATGCCCAGCTCGTTGAGTTCATAGGTGGTTATCAGTAGATGCAAGGGCAACTGCTCATAACCCAGGTTGTAGCCGATCAGTTCCGGCAGGAAGTCCGTCGCCAGATGGCCCAGGGCCAATTGCTGGGCGCCCTGGACGAAATGAGCTGCTGACAGCGACTCGATATCTTCCAGTTCGTGCTGGGCCAGCAACTGCTTGTACAGGACCACATGATTTTGTTCCGGCTCGCCTTCTCCGAGTTCTTCGAGGTAGGTGCGTACCAGCGTATGAAGGCGCAGGTCCTGCCATTGGGGTAATACCCCGTACAGCCAGGAACCATCCACCAGCTTGGTTGGCGCGACGCCGCGGAGGAAGAACAGCGCATGGGCGCGGTTGGCGAAATAGCGGCGGGGCTGCCCCTGTTTGCGGGTGTCCAGATACTCCCGGTAGGCCTGGGTAGTCCGGGTGTTACCAGCAATGACCCATTGGCCCAGTTGCTCGGGCGAGTCGGGTAGATCGCATGTCAGCTTGGCGGCCTTGTTCAGTTGCTCCTGGAGAAAGGCGCGTGCAGCAGGCAAGGATGGCTCTGGCGCGTTCTGCAGTCCCAGGTAAAGTGCGGTGGGGCTCGGCGGTGATGGCTGCAGCCTGTCTGCTTGCGGTTGGGTAGGGAGGCTCAACATGGGCATGCCTGGGTCCTGTTCAGTGCCGGGTTGGCGGGATGGCAGGCCTTGCATCGGGGCCGGCATATATCTCCGCCTGCGGCTGCGTCGGATGGTTATAGATATCGAGCCGGCACGGCTGAAAAAATTCAATAAAAGACAGGGGGTTCCGATTGAGCGGTAAGGGAGTCGGGCGTCATTGGCCAATATTTCGCGCTGACGGGTGGTCGACTGCCCGGCGGCGGCGTATGCTGCGCGGTCAAGGATGACTTCTGCTGCACAAGCGACTAGAATGTCCGCCTTTTATTCATTCATCATTGTCTGTTCAACGAGGACTCTACATGCAAGTTTCGGTTGAAACCATCTCCGGCCTTGAGCGCCGCATGACTGTTGGCATCCCTGCCGAGCGCATCGAAAACGAAGTCAACAAGCGCCTGCAGCAGACCGCTGGCCGTGCACGTGTTGATGGTTTCCGTCCGGGCAAGGTGCCGATGAGCGTGATTCGCAAGCGCTTTGGTGCATCTGCACGTCAGGAAGTCATCGGTGAAGTGATCCAGTCTTCCTTCTATGAGGCCATCGTTCAGGAAAAGCTGAACCCCGCCGGTGCGCCGAGCGTTGAGCCCAAGTCGCTGGACGAAGGCAAGGATTTCGAATACATCGCCACCTTCGAGGTATATCCCGAAGTGACTCTGGGTGATTTCGCGGAAATCGAAGTCGAGCGCATCGAGTCTGAAGTGACCGACGCCGATCTGGAAAACATGCTGGAAATCCTGCGCAAGCAGCACACCGGCTATACCGCCGTCGAGCGTGCTGCCGAAGAAGGCGACCAGTTGACCATCGACTTCACCGGTCGTATCGATGGCGAAGCCTTCCAGGGTGGTACTGCCAGCAACACCAAGCTGGTGCTGGGTTCCGGTCGCATGATCCCGGGCTTTGAAGATGGCCTGGTCGGTGCCAAGGCTGGCGAGACTCGCACGGTCAGCGTCACTTTCCCCGAGGACTATCAGAACCTGGATCTGGCCAACAAGGCGGCCGAGTTCGAGATCGTCGTCCACGAAGTGGCCGCTTCCGAGCTGCCCGAACTGAATGACGAATTCTTCGCCCGTTTCGGAGTCGAGGAAGGCGGCATTGAAGGCTTCCGCACCGAAGTGCGCAAGAACATGGAGCGCGAACTGCGCCAGGCGATCAAGACCAAGACCAAGAACCAGGTCATGGATGGTCTGCTGAGCACCAACGAGATCGAAGTGCCCAAGGCGCTGATCAGCAGCGAGATCGACCGTCTGCGTCAGCAGGCCGTTCAGCAGTTCGGCGGTGCCAATATCGATCCGAGCCAGCTGCCGGCAGAGCTGTTCGAAGAGCAGGCCAAGCGCCGCGTATCCCTCGGTCTGATCGTTGCCGAAATCGTCAAGCAGAACGACATCAAGCCGGACAATGATCGCGTTCGCGCCATGGTCGAAGACCTGGCTTCTGCCTACCAGGAGCCTGAGCAGGTAGTGAACTGGTACATGCAGAACGAGCAGCAGCTTGCCGAAATCCAGTCTGTTGTGCTGGAAGAGCAAGTCGTGGATACTGTGCTGCAGAAGGCCAAGGTGACCGACAAGCAGGTTGCCTACGAAGATGCCGTCAAGCCGGCTCAGCCTGCCCAGGTTGAAGACGACGAAGCGGAGAGCAGCTCTGACGAATAATTTTCGTCATTGATCTTGCGCAGTACACTGAGCCAGCCTTCGGGCTGGCTCAGTGCTTATGGAAACCCCGAACAACGGCTGCGGCACGGGCTTGGGGTTTTACGCGACAGGCTAAATCGGAGTGACACCAGAGCATGATTCATAACAGCTATACCGGGTTACCGCCGGAAATTCAGGCCGCTGGCGGCCTGGTGCCCATGGTCGTCGAGCAGTCGGCACGGGGCGAACGTTCCTACGACATCTATTCGCGTCTGCTCAAGGAGCGGGTGATTTTTCTGGTCGGCCAGGTCGAAGACTACATGGCCAACCTGGTGGTGGCTCAGCTGCTGTTTCTCGAGTCGGAAAACCCCGACAAGGATATTCACCTGTACATCAACTCGCCGGGTGGCTCGGTGACGGCGGGTATGGCGATCTATGACACCATGCAGTTCATCAAGCCGAACGTCAGCACCCTGTGCATCGGTCAGGCCTGCAGCATGGGTGCCTTCCTGCTGGCGGGCGGCGCTGCCGGCAAGCGCTTCGCGCTGCCGCACTCGCGAGTGATGATCCACCAGCCGCTCGGTGGTTTTCAGGGCCAGGCCTCGGATATCGAGATCCATGCCCGTGAAATCCTCTATATTCGCGAACGCCTGAACAAGGTGCTGGCGCACCATACCGGCCAACCGCTGGACGTGATTGCCCGCGACACCGATCGTGACCGCTTCATGAGTGCCGCCGAGGCGGTGGAATACGGTCTGATCGATCAGATGCTGGAAAGCCGTCCCGTTGCCGAATAAGGGTTGACGTACCGTTTAACGGCCCGGGCAACCTGCCCGGGCCTTTCCATGTTCCGCCTGCCTGGCCGGTCTGCCGGTACGGGTGATCGGATTGCACTTGCAAAGAGACGTGGCAGCCCCCATCTTTGTTACAAGAGTGATTCGCAAGCAGGGGTTTTAGATGACAGATATGACTGGGAAGGGTGACGACAACGGCAAGCTGCTGTATTGCTCCTTCTGTGGCAAAAGCCAGCATGAAGTGCGCAAGCTGATTGCCGGCCCCTCCGTATTTATTTGTGACGAGTGTGTCGATCTGTGCAATGACATCATTCGCGAAGAGGTGCAGGAAAACCAGAGCGACAGCGGCGAGCAGAAGCTGCCATCGCCCATGGAAATCTGTGGCATCCTCGACCAGTACGTGATTGGCCAGCAACAGGCCAAGAAAGTGCTGTCAGTAGCGGTATACAACCATTACAAGCGGCTGCATCAGCGTGACGGAAAGGATGAAGTCGAGCTGGGCAAGAGCAATATCCTGGTCATAGGCCCGACCGGCTCGGGCAAGACCCTGCTGGCGGAGACTCTGGCGCGCCTGTTGAACGTACCGTTCACCATCGCCGATGCGACCACCCTCACCGAAGCCGGTTATGTCGGCGAGGATGTCGAGAACATCATCCAGAAGCTGTTGCAGAAGTGCGATTACGATGTGGAAAAGGCCCAGATGGGTATCGTCTACATCGACGAGATCGACAAGATTTCCCGCAAGTCGGATAACCCGTCGATCACTCGTGACGTCTCGGGTGAGGGCGTGCAGCAGGCGCTGCTCAAGCTGATCGAGGGTACTGTGGCCTCGGTTCCGCCGCAGGGTGGGCGCAAGCATCCTCAGCAGGAATTCCTGCAGGTGGACACACGCAACATCCTGTTCATCTGCGGTGGCGCGTTTGCCGGGCTGGAGAAGGTCATCCGTGATCGTTCCGAGAAGAGCGGCATCGGTTTCAACGCCAGCGTGCGCAGCAAGGACGGTGGCAAGAAAGTGGGCGAGACCCTGATGGAAGTCGAGCCGGAAGATCTGGTGCGTTTCGGCCTGATTCCCGAGTTCGTCGGTCGTCTGCCGGTGATCGCGACCCTGGCCGAGCTGGACGAGGATGCGCTGATCCAGATCCTCACCGAGCCGAAAAACTCGCTGACCAAGCAGTATGCGCGCCTGTTCGAAATGGAAGACGTGGAGCTCGAGTTCCGCACTGACGCGCTCAAGGCGATCGCGCAGCGGGCATTGACGCGCAAGACCGGCGCCCGTGGCCTGCGTTCGATTCTGGAAAGCGTGTTGCTGGACACCATGTACGAGATCCCGTCGGCCGAGCACGTGAGCAAGGTGGTCATCGACGAAAACGTCATCAACGGCAATGCCAAGCCGCTGTTGATGTACGAGTCTGCCGAGCAGCCGCCCAAGGCCATGCCCGAAGACTGAGTGATTCCCGCGCCGCCGTTCTGGCGGCGCGGTTCCCTTCCGTAGTCCATTGATATGCATTCCCCCGATTTTGCACGTGATTGCATCTTGTAATCTGCTCCATGCGCCCTCATCTTGAACCCATGGACATTTTCAAATCCGGGTGCAGGCCTGTGGCTTCACCCCACTGCGAGCGAGCCTAAGTCATGACGACTCTCAGCGATTTTCCGTTATTGCCACTGCGTGACGTGGTGGTGTATCCCAACATGGTCATTCCGCTGTTCGTGGGCCGCGACAAATCCATCGAGGCCCTGGAAGCGGCCATGGCCGCCGACAAGCAGGTTCTGCTGTTGGCTCAGCGCAATCCGGCAGACGACGATCCGGCCCGCGACGCCCTGTATGAGCTGGGCACGGTCGCGACCATCCTGCAGCTGCTGAAACTGCCCGACGGCACCGTCAAGGTGCTGGTCGAAGGCGAGCAGCGCGCCCGGGTCGAGCGTATCGACGAGCTGGAAGGTTACCAACTGGCGAGTGTGACGCTGCTCGACGAGGATGTGCTCGACGAACGCGAGTCGGAGGTGCTTGTCCGCAGTCTGATGAGTCAGTTCGAACAGTTCGTCAACCTCGGCAAGAAGATCCCGGCCGAAGCGGTCAGCTCGCTGGCCGGTATCGAAGATCCCCGGCGCCTGGTCGATACCATGGCGGCGCAACTCAATCTCAAGGTCGAGCAGAAGCAGGCAATCCTGGAAATTCTCTCGGTGCGCCAGCGAGTAGAGCATGTGCTGGGCGTGTTGGATACCGAGATTGACCTGTTGCAGGTCGAGAAGCGTATCCGTGGCCGGGTCAAGAAGCAGATGGAGCGCAGCCAGCGCGAGTACTATCTGAATGAACAGATGAAGGCCATCCAGAAGGAAATGGGCGGCCTCGACGACGGCAGCAGCGAGCTGGACGAGCTGCAGCGCAAGATCGAGGCCGCCGGCATGAGCAAGGAGGCCCTGGAGAAGGCCAATACCGAGCTGGCCAAGCTGAAGATGATGTCGCCCATGTCCGCCGAGGCCACGGTGGTGCGCTCCTATATCGAGTGGCTGAGCAACGTGCCCTGGACCAAGTCCAGCCGCGTCCGTCACGATCTTTCCCATGCGGAGAAGGTGCTGGAAAGCGACCATTACGGCCTGGAGGAGGTCAAGGAGCGCATTCTCGAGTATCTGGCGGTGCAGAAGCGCGTGCGCAAGCTCAAAGGGCCGGTACTCTGCCTGGTGGGGCCGCCCGGCGTGGGCAAGACTTCCCTCGGCGAATCCCTGGCGCGAGCGACCAACCGCAAGTTCGTGCGCATGGCCCTGGGCGGCGTGCGTGATGAGGCGGAGATCCGCGGCCACCGGCGTACCTACATCGGCTCGATGCCGGGTAAATTGATCCAGAAGATGAGCAAGGCGGGGGTGAAAAACCCGCTGTTCCTGCTCGACGAGATCGACAAGATGGGCCAGGACATGCGCGGCGATCCGTCGTCGGCGCTGCTAGAGGTGCTGGATCCGGAACAGAATCACGCGTTCAGCGATCACTATCTGGAAGTGGATTACGACCTGTCCGATGTGATGTTCATCTGCACCTCCAACTCGATGAATATCCCCGCACCACTACTCGACCGCATGGAGGTGATCCGCATTCCGGGCTACACCGAGGACGAGAAAATCAATATCGCCCAGCGCTACCTGGTGCCCAAGCAGATCAAGAACAACGGTCTGAAGAAGGACGAACTCACCTTCACCACCGAATCGCTGCGGGACCTGATTCGCTACTACACCCGCGAGGCGGGTGTCCGCGGGCTGGAGCGGCAGATCGCCAAAGTGTGCCGCAAGGTGGTGCGTGAACAGGCGGAGCAGGGCGCTCAGGCGTCGGTTACCGTGGATGGCGCGCTGCTGGAGCAGCATCTGGGTGTGCACAAGTTCAAGTACGGCCTGGCCGAGGAAGCGGACCAGATCGGCCAGGTGACTGGCCTGGCCTGGACCCAGGTCGGCGGTGAGCTGCTCAGCATCGAAGCGGCGGTCATGCCGGGCAAGGGCCGACAGATCAAGACCGGCTCGCTGGGTGATGTGATGCAGGAATCCATCAGCGCGGCGATGACGGTGGTGCGCAGCCGTGCGGCAAGCCTGGGGATCGGCGCCGACTTCCACGAGAAGCATGACGTGCATATCCACGTTCCCGAGGGTGCCACACCGAAAGACGGCCCCAGCGCCGGTATCGGCATGTGCACTGCTCTGGTGTCGGCACTGAGCCGGATTCCGGTCCGTGCCGAGGTGGCCATGACCGGGGAGATCACCCTGCGTGGGCAGGTCCTGCCGATCGGCGGGCTCAAGGAAAAATTGCTGGCGGCGCACCGGGGCGGCATTCGCACGGTGGTGATCCCCCACGACAATATCAAGGACCTGAAGGAGATTCCCGACAATATCAAGCAGGATATTGAGGTTATCCCGGTAAAATGGATTGACGAGGTGCTGCAGATTGCGCTGCAATACATGCCGGAGCCCTTGAAGGAGGAAGGGAATGAAATCGTCGCCAAGGAAGAGCCTCATAATGCTGACGCGAAAGGGCGCATCAGCACTCATTGATGTTAAGCTAGCCGGCATTGGGCCCAGGCGATTGTTCCTGGCCCATCGGCCATGCTGGCGAGACGGCAAGCATTCCTTGACACGGTTTTTGAGCGCTTGATATAAAGCGTGCTTCGACCCAAGCAGGTATGCTGACTGGCTACAGCGTTGCTAGAACCACAAGCTTACATAACGACTAAACAACTCACTGAAATGTATAAGGGGACTTAGAGTGAACAAGTCTGAATTGATCGATGCCATTGCTGCATCTGCCGATATTCCGAAAGCTGCCGCCGGTCGTGCTCTGGACGCCGTCATCGAATCCGTTACTGGCGCTCTGAAGGAAGGTGATTCGGTTGTTCTGGTAGGCTTTGGTACTTTTGCTGTCAAGGAGCGCGCTGCCCGTACCGGTCGCAACCCGCAAACTGGCGAGCCGATTGAAATCAGCGCTGCCAAGATTCCCGGCTTCAAGGCTGGTAAAGCACTCAAGGACGCCGTCAACTGATAGCGTCCCGCAACTGACAGGACATGCCGCCATAACACCAGTCGCGGCATGCTTTCGGACTCCTGGTCAGCAGGAAAGACACAGAGGTTCAGTCAGTTCCCGAAAAGGCGCATCAATCCGGTGCGCCTTTTTTTGTTGTACAGAATAAGGATGGGCTGGCGCGCCATGGGCGGCCAGTTCCGTCGTCTGACACCACAGACGACCGACAAGCAGATTTGGGGGCATGATGCTGCAAAACATGAGGGACAAGGCGCAGAGCTGGGTCGCGAAAGTGATCGTGGGCGTCATTGTTTTGGTTTTCGCGATGACCGGTTGGGAGTCCATCAGCCGCTTCACCAGCAACGACCAGAAGGCAGCCGAGGTCAACGACACCGTCATCAGTAACGCAGAGCTCGAACAGGCTGTTTCTCTGCAGCGTCGCCAACTGACCCAGCAATTGCAGCAACTGGGCGATCAGTTCGATCCGAACATGATTGACGAGCAGTTGTTGCGCGACTCCGTGCTTCAGGGGTTGATCCAGCGTGCCGTGCTGCTGGATGGCGCCCGGGACGCCAATCTGCGCATCTCCGAGCAGATGGTTGACCAGATGTTGTTGAACACGCCGGACTTCCAGGTCAACGGCCAGTTCGATGCCAACCGGTTCGATGTGGTGATCCGCAATATGGGGATGAGTTCGCGCATGGCATTTCGCGACCTGGTGCGCCAGGAGCTCATGCTCGCGCAATTGCGCAACGCCTATCAGGCCACGTCCTTCGCCACGCCAGCCGAGCGTCAGACGCTCGCCCGGCTGGAAAACCAGAGCCGCGACTTCGCCGTGATCGAACTGGATACAGATGCTGCCAGTATCGAGGTGGGCGAGGCGGAAGTGGAGCAGTACTACAACGATAATCAGCCGGACTTCCTGAGCCCTGAGCAGGTGGTGCTGGAAACCCTGACCCTGTCGCGCAGCGACTTCTTCGACGATGCCGAGGTGGATGAAGCCGCCCTGGAATCGCTCTATCACCGTGAGGTTGGCAACCTGGCCGAGCAACGCCGGGCTTCCCACATCCTGTTCGAGGTGGATGGCGGCGACGAGGCGGCCGTTGTGGAAGAGGCTGCCGCGATCAAGGCGCGGATCGATGCGGGCGAGGATTTCGCCGCACTGGCCAAGGAGCTGTCGGCAGATGCCGGTACGTCCAGCAACGGCGGAGATCTGGGCTATATCGAGCATGACAGCTTCGATCCGGCCTTCGAGGATGCGCTGTTCGCTCTGCAGGAAAACCAGGTGTCCGAGCCGGTGCGCAGCCGCTTCGGTGTGCATCTGGTCAAGCTGACCGACCTGCAATCGCCGGAAGTACCGTCCCTGGAATCCATGCGCCCGACGCTGGAGCAGGAGCTCAAGGCCGAGCAGGTGGAACGTCGCTTCGTTGAGGCATCCCGGGAACTGGCCAATCTGGCTTATGAATCAGAAGATCTGGCCGAAGCGGCGCGGGTGCTGGAAGTGGAAATCGAAACCCATGGTCCGCTGGAGCGCTCCGGTGGCGAAGGTCTGACCGCCAATCCCAGGGTCATGGCTGCGGCCTTTGCCGAGGATGTGCTGCTTGACCGGCGCAACAGCGAGTTGATCGAGTTGGATGCCGACACGGTGGCGGTGGTGCGGGTCAAGGAACACCTGGAGCCGAAGCAGCGTCCATTGGACGAGGTGCGCGCCGAGATTGCCGATCTGCTGCGGTTCCGCAAGTCCACTGAGCAAGCGGACGAGCAGGCACAGCAATGGGTGACGCAACTGGAGCAGGGAGAACTGGACAGCCAGGCCCTGGCCGCTGAGCTGGGCGGGGAATGGCAGGTATATGAGGCGATGGGGCGTTCCGACCAGGATGTTCCCCAGGCGCTGCTGCGCAACGTCTTCACCATGCCCAAGCCCGATTCCGCACCGGTCTACGGTCACTTCCGTCAGCCTGACGGCAGCCAGTGGATAGTAGAGCTGCGCGGCGTGGCCATTCCGGAAGAGGCACAGGCCGAAGCCGAGTCGCCCATGTACGGTGACTACATCGCCGGCCAGACCGGTGAGCAGGACTTCGCTGCAGTGCAGCAACTGCTGCAGGAGCAGGCGGATATCGAGCGTTTCTGATAGCCGTGGGCAAGACCGATCAAGACCGCATATTTCCGAATATGCGGTCTTTTTTTTGCTTGCAGAGATGGCTCTGCCGGTCTCATTTTGAAAAGTAGAATCGTTTGCAAGTGGCATGTTGATCATTTACTGTTGCCGCTGCTCCGCTTGCGCGCCATCATCGAGCTGCTGCCCTTGGGCCGCAGGGCTTTCCGTTTTCTTTCATTCTGGGTTTGTGCTTTTCCATGACCGATTCCCCGTCATTGTCCGTACGCCACAAACGCCTGATCGGTATCCTGATTCTATTGTTGATACTGGTTGGAATCGGTTACCTGCTGGGCAGAAACCCGCCCTCGGCATCGCTGCCTCAGCGCGGCACCTGGGATCAGCCGACCCCGGTGCGGGTCGTGCCGGTGCAGCGTGGCAGTCTTGATGTGCAGATCAAGTCCATTGGCACCGTTACGCCGCTCGCCACGGTGACGGTGCGTAGCCGGGTCGATGGCGAGCTGACCCGGGTGCTGTTCACCGAAGGTAGCGAGGTGGAGCAGGGCACCTTGCTGGCCGAGATCGATCCGGCGCCTTACCGAGCCCAACTGGCCCAGGCCGAAGGCCTGGCCCAGCAGAATCAGGCGCAACTGGCCAACGCCCAGGCGGATCTGGAGCTGTATGAAGGTCTGTACCAGCAGGACTCCATTGCCCGTCAGCAGCTGACCAGTCAACGGGCTCTGGTGGAGGAGCTGCGCGGTACGCTCAAGGCCAATGCAGCCCAGGTTGAGGATGCCCGGCTGCAACTGTCCTGGACCAGGATCGAGGCGCCCATCGATGGCAAGCTCGGTCTGCGCCGTATCGACGCCGGCAACCTGGTGAGCAGCAGCGATAGCGAGGGGCTGGTGAGCATCACCCAGATGCGCCCGATCGCCGTGGAATTCACCGTACCGGAGCCGGATGTGCCGGCGCTGCGCCGGGCCGTGGCGAGTGGCGAGGTGTTGGCGGTGCAGGCACTGGACCGCAGCGAGCAGCAGGTACTCGCCAGTGGCCGGTTGCATACCCTTGATAACCAGATCGATATCGCCACCGGTACCCTGCGGATCAAGGCGGTATTCGAGAACGGAGATGATGAGCTGTTCCCCAACCAGTTCGTCAATGTCCGCCTGCGGCTGCAGACCTTGCCATCGGTAGTCACCATTCCCTCGGATGCTGTGCAGTTCGGTTCCCGCGGCACCTATGTCTATGTGGTGAACCCGGATGAGAACAAGGCCTATACCCGGCTGGTCACGCTGGGCGCCACGGCTGACGGTCAGGTGGCAGTGACCGATGGGCTGGCGGAACGGGAGCTGGTGGTACTGGAAGGGCTCGATCGACTGCGCGATGGCCGTGAGGTGGTGATCAGCGATGAGGACGCCGGTTGATGAAGCGCTGGTTGGGAGCCGCCTCAGTAAGCGCGGTCTTGGCCGCGAAGTTTTTCGGCCTGCTGGCTTCTATTCGCGGGCAGGCCCGCTCCCACAAAGTGGACCGTTGCCACAGCGGGGGCTTACAGGACAGTGAGAAAAAATGTCTGGCTGAGGCCAGCGGCAGATGAACAGCCTGTCACGCCCTTTCATCCTGCGCCCGGTAGCCACCTCGCTGCTGATGCTGGCGTTTCTGATTACCGGTGTCATCGCCTGGCGGATGTTGCCGGTGGCGGCCTTGCCGCAGGTGGATTATCCGATAATCCAGGTCTTCACTTTCCAGCCCGGGGCGGGGCCAAACGTCACCGCCCGCACCATCACTGCGCCGCTGGAGCGACATCTGGGGCAGATTCCCGGGCTTCAGCAGATGTCCTCTACCAGTTCCGCCGGTGCCTCGGTGATCACCCTGCAGTTCGGCTTGGAGGTGGACCTCGGGGTGGCGGAACAGGAAGTCCAGGCGGCCATCAATACCGCCGACAGCCTGTTGCCCGATGATATGCCCGCGCCGCCCATCTACCGCAAGGTCAATCCGGCCGATGCGCCGATTCTGACCCTGGCCATCACCTCCGCAGCGCTGCCGTTGCCGCAGGTGCATGATCTGGTGGACACCCGCATGGCGCAGAAGCTCGCCCAGTTGTCCGGGGTGGGCATGGTCAGCCTGGCCGGCGGTCAGCGTCCGGCGCTGCGGGTGCAGGCCAACCCGGCAGCGCTGGCGGCCCGTGGCCTGAGTCTGGATGATGTGCGCGCAGCCATCGCCGCGACCAACGTCAACCAGCCCAAGGGCAGCTTTGACGGCCCGCACCGCACCACCATGCTGGATGCCAACGATCAGATCCGTTCGGTGGAGGATTATCGCGACCTGATTCTCACCTGGCAGGATGGCGCCGCGCTGCGCCTGGGTGACGTGGCCAGCATGGTCGATGGCGCGGAAGATCGCTTTCTCGCAGCCTGGGCAGACACCCAGCCGGCGGTGCTGCTCAATGTGCAGCGCCAGCCCGGCGCCAACGTCATCGAGGTAGCGGATCGGGTGCAGGCGCTGCTGCCCCAGCTGACCGCGACCTTGCCGACAGCGGTGGATGTGATGGTGCTCACCGACCGCACCCAGAGCATCCGCGCCTCCGTGCGTGATGTGCAACATGAACTGCTGTTCGCGATATTCCTTGTGGTGCTGGTGACTTTCGCCTTCCTGCGCAGTATTCCCGCCACCATCATCCCCAGTATTGCCGTGCCGCTGTCACTGGTCGGCACCTTCGGCTTCATGTACCTGATGGGCTTTTCCATTAATAACCTGACGCTGATGGCCCTAACCATCGCCACTGGCTTCGTGGTAGATGATGCCATTGTCATGCTGGAGAACATCGCGCGGCATCGCGAGCAGGGCGCCTCGCCCATGGCCGCGGCGCTCAAGGGCGCGGCGCAGATCGGTTTTACCCTGATTTCGCTGACCCTGTCGTTGATCGCGGTGTTGATTCCGCTGCTGTTCATGGGCGATCTGGTCGGTCGGTTGTTCCATGAGTTTGCCGTGACCCTGGCCGTGGCCATCGCCATCTCCCTGGTGGTGTCCCTGACCCTGACGCCGATGATGTGCGCGCGCATGCTGCGCAAGCCGCTAGCCCACGATGAACAGGCCGAAGGCGGCAGCCTGATGAGCAGGACCATTCGCCGCTATGGCGAACTGCTGGACTGGGTGCTGGATCGCCAGCCGCTGATGCTGCTGGTGATGCTGGCGACCATCGCCCTGACCGCGCTGCTGTATCTGGCCGTGCCCAAGGACTTCTTCCCGGTGCAGGACAGCGGCGTGATCCAGGTGGTGACCGAAGCCCCCCAGGATATTTCCTTCGGTGCCATGGGCGAGCGACAGCAGGCACTGGCGGCGGCGCTGCTGGAAGATGCCGGGGTGGTCAGCCTGTCGTCCTTCATCGGCGTGGATGGCACCAACACCAGCCTCAACAGCGGACGCATGTTCATCAACCTGCCGCCGCACGCGGAGCGCAGCGAAACGGTCTTCACCGTCATCGAGCGGCTGCGCCAGCGGGCCGCCCAAGTCGAGGGCATCCAGGCCTGGTTCCAGCCGGTGCAGGAGCTGAGTATCGAAGACCGGGTCGCCCGCACCCAGTATCAGTTCACTCTCACCAGCCTAGACAGCGAGACCCTCGGTGAGTGGGTGCCCCGTCTGGTCGACGCCCTGAGCCAACGACCGGAGCTGACCGATGTCGCCTCCGATCTGCAGCAGCGCGGCCAGGAGCTGTATCTGGAAATCGACCGCGATGCCGCAGCGCGCCTTGGCGTCAGCGTATCGACCATCGCCGAGGTGCTGCGGAACGCCTTCGGCCAGCGGCAGATTTCCACCCTGTTCACCCAGGCCAACCAGTATCGGGTGGTATTGGAGATGGACCCGGCATTGGCCACGGGGCCGGAGGCGCTGCGCAGTATCTACGTGCCCACTGCTGCGGGTGGTCAGGCGCCGCTGGCCACAATGGTACGCTTGCAGCAGCGGGCGACGCCGCTGATGATCAACCACCAGGGCCAGTTCCCGGTGGCCACGGTGTCCTTCAATCTGGCGGATAAGGCTTCGCTGGGCCAGGCGATTGCGGCAATCGAACAGGTCGAACAGCAGTTGGGCATGCCTACCGCGATCGAGACCCGCTTCCAGGGCGCCGCCGAAGCCTTCCAGGCCTCGCTGTCCAACACTCTGTGGCTGATTCTGGCGGCGATTCTGACCATGTACATAGTGCTGGGGGTGCTCTATGAGAGCACCATCCATCCGGTCACCATTCTGTCGACCTTGCCGTCGGCGACGGTCGGCGCATTGCTGGCGCTGCTGGTCAGCGGTCGGGCGCTGGATATGATCGCGGTGGTCGGGGTGGTGCTGTTGATCGGCCTGGTGAAGAAGAACGGCATCATGATGGTGGACTTCGCCCTCGAGGCGCAGCGTAACCAGGGGCTGGCGCCCCGCCAGGCGATCCATCGCGCAGCGATGCTGCGTTTCCGGCCGATTCTGATGACCACCCTGGCGGCCCTGTTCGGCGCGGTGCCGTTGATGCTGGCCAGCGGCTCGGGGGCCGAATTGCGCCAACCGCTGGGTCTGGTGATGGTTGGCGGTCTGCTGGTCAGCCAGCTATTGACCCTGTTCACCACGCCGGTGGTCTACCTGTTCTTTGACCGGCTGAGCCGGCGCCGCAGCCCGGCGGGCGTGGACGTGGCGAGCGAGAGCGGATGAATCCGGCGCGCCTGTTCGTCAGTCGGCCGATCGCCAGCTGCCTGCTGGCCCTGGCCTTGTTGGCCTGCGGCCTGCTGAGCTGGCGGCTGCTGCCGGTGGCACCGCTGCCGGAGGTGGACTTTCCGGTGATCACGGTTAGCGCCAGCCTGCCGGGCGCCAGCCCGGAAAGCATGGCCACCACCGTGGCCACGCCGCTGGAGCGGGCGTTGGGCAGCATTTCCGGGGTGGTCGCCATCACCTCCAGCAGTAACCAGGGCTCCACCGAGATCATGTTGCAGTTCGAACTGGACCGCAATATCGATGAGGCGGCGCGGGAGGTGCAGGCCGCCATCAATACCGTCCGCGGCGAGCTGCCCGCCGGCATGCCCGGCAACCCGGAGTACCGCAAGGTCAATCCATCCCAGGCGCCGATCATGGCGCTGGCACTCAGTTCGGCCAACCTGGATTCGAGCGATCTCTACGATGCGGCTTCCACCATCCTGGCGCAGAAGCTGGCGCAGATCAGCGGGGTGGGGGAGGTGAGCGTCACCGGCGCCTCGCTGCCGGCGGTGCGGGTGCAACTCGATCCCGGCGCGCTACTGCACAACGGTATCGCCCTGGACGAGGTGCGCAGCGCCATCACCCGAAGTACTGCATTGTATCCGCTGGGTTTCATCGAGGAGGACGCCCATCGCTGGCGGGTGGGTATCAGCGATTCGCTGCGCACCGCCGAGCAGTACCGGCAGCTGGTGATTCGCCATCAGGACGGCGCCGTGGTGCGGCTGGGTGACCTGGCCAAGGTCAGCGACTCGGTGGAAAACCGCTACACCAGTGGCTTTCACAACCACCGCCCGGCGGTGGTCCTGATGATCAGCCGCCAGAGCGGCGCCAATATCGTGCGTACCATCGACGCCATCCATGAGCAGTTGCCGCAATTGCAGGCACTGATGCCCACCGACAGCGAACTGGTGGTGGTAATGGACCGCTCGCCGGTGATCCGCGCCACGCTCAACGAGGCCCAGTTCACTCTGGTGCTGGCCTCGTTGCTGGTGGTGCTGGTGGTCTGGCTGTTTCTCGGCAGTGCGCGCACCGCACTGATTCCCTCGGTGGCGCTGCCGGTCTCGTTGATTGGCAGTTTCGTGGTGATGTACTTCTATGGGTTTTCCGTCAACAACCTGTCGCTGATGGCGCTGATCGTTGCCGCGGGGTTGGTGGTGGATGACGCCATCGTGGTGCTGGAGAACGTCGAGCGGCATATCGAAAACGGCCTGACGCCTTTCCAGGCCGCCTTGAAGGGCACCCGGGAGGTCGGCTTTACCCTGCTGGCGATGAACGTCGCGCTGGTGGTGGTGTTCGTCTCCATCCTGTTCATGGGAGGAGTAGTGGAACGGCTGTTCCGCGAATTCTCCATTACCCTGGCCGCCGCCATGCTGATCTCCCTGCTGGTGTCGCTGACCTTGACCCCCAGCCTCTGCGCGCTGTGGCTGAAGAGCCGAGCGGAACAGGCCCCGGGGCGGGTGGCGCGCTATAGCGAAAGCCTGTTCAGTGCACTGCGTGATGGCTATCAGGACACGCTCGACTGGGCGCTGCGCCATGGCCTGCTGATCATGCTGGCACTGACCGTGGTAGTCGCCGGCAATGCCTGGCTGTATGTCAACATCACCAAGGAAACCCTGCCGCAGCAGGACACCGGCCAGATCCGCGGCTTTGTGCGCGGTGACGATGGTTTCTCGTTCCAGGTCATGCAGCCGAAGATCGAGGCCTTTCGTCAGTTCATCCTCGCCGATCCGGCGGTGCAGGACCTGACCGGTACCAGTGGTGGCAGCAGCGGCACGACCAATGCGCAACTGTCGATCAGCCTCAAACCGCTGGAGGAGCGCGGTGTGTCGGCCCAGCAGGTGATCGAGCGGTTGCGGCAGAATACGCCCCAGGTGCCCGGCGCCATGATGTTTCTGATGGTGGATCAGGATATCTACCTGGGCTCACCCTTTCGCCGCAGCGAGCATGAGGTGGTGCTGCGCTCCGATTCCTTGGAGGCGCTGAAAATCTGGTCACAACGGGTCTCGCTGGCCATGCAGGAGATGCCGGAACTGGTGGACGTCGACTCCGCCGGCGGTGAGGAGACCCGCCAGGTGATGCTCGATATCGACCGGGAGGCGGCCCGGCGCCTGGGAGTGGACATGGCGACCATCGCCTCGGTGCTCAACAATTCCTTCTCCCAGCGCCAGGTGGCGACCCTCTATGATGAGTTGAACCAGTACCGGGTGGTGATGGAGCTCGACCCGCGCTACACCGAAGATCCGGCCGTGTTGGCACAGGTCGAAGTCATTACCGATGCCGGTACCCGTGTACCGCTGTCGGCCTTCGCCAGTTGGGATTACGGCATGGCCAGTGACCGGGTGCGGCATGATGGACAATTCGCCTCGGTCGGTGTCGGTTATGCGCTCGCCCCTGGCGTGACGGCCTACGAAGCAGAGCAGGCGATCGACCTGGTGCTCGGCGAGATCATGCTGCCGACCAGCGTGCACACGGTGCCGGCTTCCGCGGGGCGGCCGGATTTCAGCGTCAACCTCAACCAGCCGTGGCTGCTGCTGTGGGTGGTACTGGCGGTCTATCTGGTTTTGGGGGTGCTGTATGAAAGCACCCTGCATCCGCTGACGATTCTCTCAACCTTGCCATCGGCGGGGGTCGGCGCGCTGCTGGCGCTGAATTTCAGCAGCACACATTTCAGTCTGATCGCGCTGCTGGGGCTGTTCCTGTTGATCGGCGTGGTGATGAAGAACGCCATCATGATGATCGACTTCGCCCTCGAGGCGCAGCGCCGTGATGGCCTGGCCCCCCAGGCGGCAATCCGTCGTGCTGCGGTGTTGCGCCTGCGCCCGATCCTGATGACCAACCTGGCCGGCCTGCTCGGCGCCGTGCCACTGGTGCTGGGTTTCGGTGAGGGTGCGGAAATGCGCCGGCCGCTGGGCGTCACCATCATCGGCGGGCTGGCGGTCAGCCAATTGCTCACCCTGTACACTACGCCGGTCATCTACCTGTATCTGGAGCGCCTGCGTCAGCGGGTGCTGCGCAACCGGCAGCAATCGGTCGACTCAATGAATCCATCGCCATGAAAATACCCTCGCTATCTCTGACCCTGCTTGCCGTGCTGCTGTCCGGCTGTGCCCTGGGGCCGGACTATATCCAGCCTGACACCGTCAATACCGCCACCGTCCGCTACCAGGACGGCTGGCAATCCATGCCTGCGCAAAGCTGGGCCGCCAGCGGCAACTGGTGGCTGGCATTCGAGGACGATACCCTGACCGCGCTGGTGGAGCGCAGCACCCAGGCGAACCAGACCCTGGCCCAGGCCGAAGCCCGCTTCCGTGCTGCCGAGGCGCAGTGGCGGCTGTCCCGGGGCGGCCTGAGTCCCCAGGTAGGCGCTACGGTGGGCGGCAGCCGCAGTGGCGGCAGTGGTGACACGGGGCGATCGGCGACCGAGCAGTACGATGCTCGCCTGCAGATTGGCTGGGCGCCGGATCTCTGGGGGCGGGTGCGCCGCGAGATAGAAGCAGACCAGGCCGGATTGCAGGCCAGCGCCGCCGACCTGGCCGCGGCCCGACTCGCCATTCAGGTGGCGGCGGCCGGCGCCTATGTCAATCTGCGTGCGCTGGATCGCCAGCAGGATATCCTCAACGAGACCATGGCGGCCTATGACCGCTCCGCGACCCTGACCAGCAACCAGTATGAAGCCGGCATCGTCTCCCGGGCCGATGTGATCCAGGCCGAGACGCAGCGCCAGTCGCTGCGTACCGAAATGTACGACCTGCAGGCAGCGCGCGCCAGGGAACAGAATGCCCTGGCGGCTCTGTTGGGAATCGCACCGGCCGAACTCAGTCTGCAACAGGAAGGGGAGCAACTGCCGGCAATCCCCGCCTTGCCGCAAAGCCTGCCTGCGGTATTGATCGCCCGCCGTCCCGATGTAGTGGCCGCCGAGCGTCAGGTGGCCGCCGCCAATGCGCAAATTGGCGTAGCCCAGACCGCCTGGTTGCCAGACCTGACCCTGGACCTGTGGGGCGGCGTGCAGAGCGGCAGCTTCAGTGGCCTGTTCGACGCCCCGGCCAGGGTCTGGTCATTGGGCCCGACCCTGGCCCAGACGCTGTTCGATGGTGGCCAGCGCGCGGCGACCCGGGACATCGCTATCGCTCGCTACGATGAACAGGCGGCGTTCTATCGCCAGACCGTACTCGACAGTCTGCAGGAGCTGGAAGATGCCCTGGCCACGCTGCAGATCCTCGCTGAGAAGACCGAGCAGCAGGAGGCCCTGTTGCAACTGGCCCTGGAGAATGAGCGGGTGATCACCAATCGCTATCGGGCCGGGCAGGTGTCCTTCCTGGAAGTGGCAACAGCGCAGAACACCACCCTGAGCACCCGGCGGGTGGCGGTGGATATTCACGCGGAGAGATTGGCGGCGACGCTGCAGCTGGCCGCGATCATCGGTGGCGGCTGGGACCTGGATGATCCGGTGATTCAATCGGTGACTCGGAACTGACGCAGCAGACTGGCTGAGCTGGAAGGCCGGGTTCCATCCCGGCCAGCGGCGTATCAGGCAGTCGCGCTGGTCGAGCCGGAACTCGACCTTCCAGATGCCCGGCGAAAGCCGAGGGCGGTGGGCTTATTCCTGGTCGACATTGCCCATGGCGGTGATGTTGAAGCCACCGTCCACGTAGAGAATCTCACCGGAAATACCGGAGGCCAGGTCGGAGCACAGGAAGGCACCGGCGTTGCCGACTTCCTCGATGGTCACGTTGCGACGCAGCGGGGTGCGGGCTTCGTTGTAGGCCAGCATCTTGCGGAAGCTCTTGATGCCGGAGGCCGCCAGGGTGCGGATCGGACCGGCGGAAATGGCATTGACGCGGATGCCTTCCTCACCCAGGCTGGCAGCCAGGTAGCGTACGCCGGCTTCCAGGCTGGCCTTGGCCATGCCCATGACGTTGTAGTTGGGCATGGTGCGCACGGCGCCCAGGTAGGTCAGGGTCAGCAGGTTGCCGTTGCGCTTCTGCAGTGCTTCACGGCCGGCCTTGGCCAGGGCGATAAAGCTGTAGGCGCTGATATCGTGGGCGATCTTGAAGCCGTCACGGGTGGTCACTTCGGCGAAGTTGCCATCCAGCTGGTCGCCGGGAGCAAAGCCGACCGAGTGCACGATGCAGTCGATGCCTTCGGGCCACTTCTTCTCCAGCTCGACAAATACCTGCTCGACCTGGGCGTCGTCGCCCACATCACAGGGAAAGCACATCTCGGCGCTGGAGCCCCAGTCGGCGGCAAAGCCTTCCACACGGCCCTTGAGCTTGTCGTTCTGATAGGTGAAGGCCAGTTCTGCACCTTCACGGTGCATGGCGGCGGCAATGCCCGAGGCAATGGACAGTTTGCTGGCTACACCAACGATGAGTACGCGCTTTCCGCTAAGAAATCCCATGTTCTTTTCCTGTTTCACTGGGCCTCATACCGAGGCCGACGGTTCGGATACCGGGTTGGCAAAGGCTGCCTCAAGCAACTGACGAGTATAGTCATGTTGCGGTGAGGCGAAGATCTGCTGTGCCGGCCCCTGTTCTACAATTTCACCCTGGCGAATGACCATCAGTTGATGACTGAGGGCTCTGACCACCGCCAGGTCGTGACTGATAAACAGATAACTCAGGTTGTGCCTGCGCTGCAGTTCCCGCAGCAGCTCCACCACCTGGCTCTGTACTGTTCTGTCCAACGCCGAGGTTGGCTCATCCAGCAGGATCAGCGAGGGCTTGAGCACCAGGGCTCTGGCAATCGCGATCCGCTGCCGCTGCCCGCCGGAAAACTCATGCGGATAGCGGTGGCGACTGTCCGGATCCAGACCTACTTCCTGCAGCGCCTGGATAACCATCTGTTCTCGCTCAGCGGCGTTGCCGATGCCATGGATCTCCAGCCCTTCGCTGATGATCTGGGCAATCGACATCCGCGGGCTCAGGCTACCGAAGGGGTCCTGAAACACCACCTGGAACTGTCGCCGCACCGGCCTCACGGCCTGTTGGCTCAGGCCATCCAGCCGTTGACCGTTGCATTCTATCAGGCCCTGGCTCTCGACCAGGCGTAATAGCGCCAGACCCAGCGTCGTCTTGCCCGAGCCGCTCTCGCCGACAATGCCCAGGGTCTGCCCCGATTGCAGGTTGAAGCTGGCATCGGTGACGGCCTTGACGTGTCCTGCAGTGCGCTTGAATATGCCCTTGCGGATCGGAAACCAGACCCGCAGCTGCTCCGCGCGCATGATCACCGGCGCATTTGCCTGCACCTCGACCGGCGTGCCGGACGGGTCGGCAGCGATCAGCTGCCGGGTATATTCATTCTGCGGATTGTCGAACAGCTCGGCACAATCATTCTCTTCGACGACCTGACCCTGATACATGACACATACCCGGTGAGCAATTTTTCTCACCAGGTTCAGATCGTGACTGATCAGTAACAACGCCATGCCCAGTTTCTGCTGCAGATCCTGCAGCAGTTCGAGGATCTTCTGCTGCACGGTCACGTCCAGTGCCGTGGTCGGCTCATCGGCGATCAGCAACTCCGGCTCGTTGGCCAGCGCCATGGCAATCATCACCCGCTGGCGCTGGCCGCCGGACAATTCATGGGGGAAGGCGCCCAGGCGCTTGGCCGGTTCGGGAATGCCGACCAGCTCCAGCAGCTCCAGGGTGCGCGCGCGGGCGGCTTTCTTGTCGAGGCCCTTGTGCATGAACAGCACTTCGCTGATCTGCCGTTGCACCGAATGCAGTGGGTTGAGCGAGCTCATCGGCTCCTGGAAGATCATCGAGATGCGGTTGCCGCGTACCTTGCGCAATTGCTTCTCGGACATGCCCAGCAGGTCCTGGCCCTGATAGAGAATCCGGCCGCTGGGATGGCGGGCCTGGGAGTAGGGCAGCAGGCGCAGGATGGAGTGGGCGGTGACCGATTTGCCCGAGCCGCTTTCACCCACCAGCGCCAGGGTTTCACCCGGGCGGATATCGAAACTGACGCCGCGCACGGCCTGGATTTCCTGCTTCTCGCTGGTAAAGGCGACGCTGAGATTGTCGATCCGTATCAATGGTTCGGTCATGTCATTTCCTCGGGTCGAAGGCATCGCGCAGGGCTTCGCCGATGAAGACCAGCAGCGACAGCATCAC
>DXBL01000033.1 GCA_019116555.1 Candidatus Pseudomonas excrementavium | reverse complement strand
CGCCGATAATGTTCTGCTGGTGTCTCGCCATCGTTCGGTGCCCACACCGCGTCATGTGCGCTCTGCGGTTCCAGTTTATGGCGCAACAGGAAGCGCAGCTGTTCCGGCTCCTGCCAGCCCCAGACCTCGGCTGCCCGCAATTGGCTGGTGAGCCAGGCAGCCAAGGGTTCTGTGCTCGCAAGTCGGGCGGTCGATTCGGGATGTTCTTCCCATAACCACTGTTGCAGGTTATGGAACAGGATGCCGTGCTGCACAGTTGATAGCTCAGCCACGTCCAGCCATGGCCGGTCAAAAGGTGGGGGCTGAAAACCTGGCGCTGGGTTATCCACGATCAACCAGTCTCCCTGATGCCAGCATAGCGTGCTATGCAGAGGGCCCAGTAGTAACGGTAATTGCTGATTGGCCACTGATCGCAGGTGATGCCCGATCACCCGATTATCCTGGAACCGATACAGGGCTCGCGCATCATTCTGCTCGCTCAAAATCCGGTCCTGCCAATGGGCAGCCAGTTCGGACAGGCTCAGCTGTGGCGCGCTGGCCAGCCAGCCGGGATGCTGGGGTTGGGGGCGGTGGATGATGTTCCAGGGGGTGGCGGTGAAGGTGTTTCTGTAGCCTTGGGTGAAGCCAGCTTCCCCGCTTGCCTGAGGGCTTTTCCCCTCTCCCCAGTCCATTACTCGCCCCTGCGGGGCTCGCCCTTCGGGCCAGCCTTCGGCTGTTCTGCGCTGCGCTTGTCCCGCGAGGGGAGAGGGAGTTAGCTCGTGCGGGCTACCACCGTCGGCATCTGTGACGGACTCTTCCAATACTTGGGGTTGCTTGCCTTCATGTTTAACCGAGGTCAGAGCGGTATTGGCCGGGGCGAACATCCTGTTTCCCTTCGTCTGACGAACAAAGTGGCCGTTATAGCAAATCCGGGAAAGGGAAGCTGGATGGAGGAACAGAGCTGTGAGCGGGTTGGCAAATTAAACAGGTTGCCGCTGCGTTGAATTGACGCTCTGGCGCCCTGCGATCACCGAGGTCGCAGGGGTGATCGCTCAGTCAGACCAGAGGTCTGCTGTGGGGTCGACTCTCTTCGATGGTCGAATCTGCGAAGCACTCCGGGAAAAGCGTGGTGCCGGGGCGCTGTGCAGCACCCCGTCGAGCGTCTGCCAGGTCTGGCGGGCAGCCAGATGGGGGTGGTCAGCGGCCTCCTCCAATCCCAGTACCGGCGCAAAGCAGGCATCGCTGCCCTCCAGCAGTTCACACCACTCATCCCGGCTGCGCTGGGCGAACAACTGCGCCCATTGCTCGGCCTGAACGGTCTGCCCTTCGCTGCTCACCGCTTGCTCCTGCAGCGCCTCACCGGCGCCGCTGCGCCGCACCAGTTCGCGGTAGAATGCCGGTTCCAACGCGCCCACGGCGATCTGCCGGCCATCGGCACATAGATAGCAACGGTACCAGGGCGTAGCGCCGCCCAGCAGATTGTGACCCTGACGCATGTCTATGCGCCCGGTCGGCAGCAAGCCGCTGAAAAAAGACATCAGCGAGGCAGTGCCATCCACGATCGCGGCATCCACCACCTGCCCCAGACCAGAGCGCTCGCGCTCGAGCAGCGCCGCCAGAATCCCGACGATGAGGAACATCGAGCCGCCACCGAAATCACCCACCAGATTCAGTGGTGGCACCGCCTCCCCCTGCCGTGGACCGATGGCAGCCAGCGCTCCGCTCAGGGCGATATAGTTGATATCGTGCCCGGCCGTTTGCGCCAGCGGGCCGGTCTGCCCCCAGCCAGTCATACGGCCGTAGACCAGCCGGGGATTCAGCTTGCTCAGTTCATCCGGTCCCAGCCCGAGACGCTCCATCACACCCGGGCGAAAACCTTCGATCAACACATCGGCGCGCTGCACCAGCTCCAGGCAGCGTTGGCGACCGGCATCGGTGCGGATATCCAGGGTGATGCAGGTGCGCCCACGATCCACTACCGGGTTGGGCCAGCCATTGCCGCCGGGGCGCTCGATCCGCAGGACCTCGGCGCCCATATCGGCCAGTTGCATGGCGCAATGCGGGCCTGGCCCGATGCCAGCGAATTCCAGCACCCGGAGGCCAGCCAGCGGCCCGTTGGTTTCCGTACTCGTCATCACATTGCCCCTTACGCCTGCGCCCTGACTCGCGGCTCGGCCAGATAATGGTAATAACGATCGCGCAGCACTTTCTTATCGATCTTGCCGGTGGCGGTCAGCGGAATCACATCGATGATCATGTCGTCGGGCATCCACCACTTGACGATCCGGCTCTCCAGGTGCGCCTGCATGGCCTGCAGCGATACTTCGACCCCTGGATGCGGCTCGACGATCAACAGTGGCCGTTCTTCCCACTTGGGATGGTAGATCCCGACAACCGCCGCCAGGCGCACACCGGGGCAGGCCACCGCGGCATTCTCGATATCGATCGAACTGACCCATTCGCCGCCGGACTTGATCACGTCCTTGGTACGGTCGGTGATGCGCATAAAGCCGTGGTCGTCCAGGGTGGCGATATCGCCGGTATCGAACCAGCCATCGGCATCCAGCGCGCTGGTCTCGCTACGGAAATAGCGCTCCACCACCCAGGGGCCGCGCACCATCAGCGTGCCGGCGCTCTTGCCGTCGTTCGGCAGGCGCCTGCCCTGATCGTCCACTACCTTCAATTCGACGCCATATTGCAACCGGCCCTGGCGACTCCAGATCACATCATTCACCGCGTCATCCCCGAGTTCGGCCAGTTTCGGTGTCGGCGTGGCCACCACGCCCAGCGGGCTGGTTTCCGTCATCCCCCAGAGTTGGCGTACGGCCACGCCGTACTTGTTCTGGTATTTCTCGGCCATGGCCCGGGGCACCGCCGAGCCGCCGATGACCAGATGGGTCAATTGGCCGGCATCCTCGCCGGTCTGCTCCAGATGGTCCAGGTACATGGTCCAGATGGTCGGCACGCCGCCGGAGAAGGTCACGCCTTCGTTCTGGATCAGCTCCTGCAGACTCTGGCCATCCATCTTGTCGCAGGGCAGGACGAATTTGCAGCCGTTGATGGCCGCGGCAAAGGGCACGCCCCAGGCGGTTCCGTGATACAGCGAGGAACAGGGCATGATGCAATCGAACGCGGAGAAATGGAAAGCACTGCTCAGACCCGCCGCCAGGGCGTGCAGGACGATCGAGCGGTGACTGTACAGAACGCCCTTGGGATTGCCGGTGGTGCCGGAGGTGTAGCAGAGAATCGCACCGGTGTTCTCATCAAAACTCGGCCACTCCTGCAGCGACTCTTCTTCGGCCAGCAGTTGCTCATAACCATGCAGCTCGATACCCGGCAGCTCCGGCAGGTCACCATCGGCGAGCATGATGAAATGCCGAATATGCTTCAGTTGTGGCCGCAACCGCTGCACCAGCTCGGCGAAGTTGCGTTCGAACAGCAACACTGTGCTGCCGGCGTGGTTGAGGGTATAGGCGATCTGGTCATCCGACAGGCGCGGGTTACCCGTATGCAACACGGCGCCGCTACCCGGTACCGCGAAGAACAGCTCGTAGTGGCGATGGGTGTTCCAGGCCAGGGTCGAGACGAAATCTCCCGGCCGGATACCCAGCCGGCGAATCATGTTCGCAGCGCGGCCGGCGCGCTCGGCGAGTCCCGCGTAGCCGTAACGCCACAGGGGCTCGTCCACCAACCGGGAAACGATCTCTCGATCACCATGGGCGACAGCGGCGTGCTGCAGGATGCTGCTGATCATCAGGGGAAACTGTTGCATGCTGCCGGTTTGGAAGTTCTGCATTGTGCTACTCCTTGTTTTTGTTATCGAACTGCTGAGCGGCAGCGGTTTTCATTGCTGCCGCCCTGATATGTCTGTTACGGCTCAGTCACCATCCAGGTTGCGGGCAATGACCAGCCGCTGGATATCACTGGTGCCCTCGTAGATCTGGCACACCCGCACATCCCGATAGATCCGCTCCAGCGGAAAGTCCTTCAGATAGCCGTAACCACCCAGGGTCTGAATCGCCGCCGAGCAGACCTTCTCGGCCATTTCCGAGGCGAACAGCTTGGCCATCGACGCCTCGATCAGCGCCGGTTGTCCGGCATCCCGCAGGGCGGCGGCGTGATGCACCATCTGCCGAGCGACGGTGATCTGGGTGAGCATATCGGCCAGCCGGAAGGCCACCGCCTGATGCCCGGTCAAGGCCTTGCCGAAGGCTTCGCGCTCACGGGCATAGTCCCGCGCCACCTCGAAGGCCGCCCGCGCCATGCCTACCGCCTGGGCAGCGATACCGATACGGCCGCCTTCCAGGTTCGCCAGAGCGATCCGATAACCTTCACCCTCCTCGCCCAATCGGTTGGCCAGCGGCACACGCAGGCCATCGAAGGCGATCTGACAGGTATCCGAGGCATGCTGACCGAGCTTGTCCTCGACCCGCACCACCTCATAACCGGGGCTGTCAGTCGGCACGATGAAGGCAGTGATGCCGCGCTTGCCGGCTTCCGGATCGGTAACCGCAAAGACGATCACCGTGCCCGCCTCTCGGCCCGAGGTAATGAACTGTTTGGCGCCGTCCAGCACATAACTGTCGCCATCGCGCCGGGCGCGGGTGCGCAGAGAGCCAGCGTCGGAGCCGGCGTGCGGCTCGGTCAGGGCGAAGGCGCCGATCTGCTCACCTCGGGCCAGCGGCGGCAGAAAACGATCCTTCTGCTCTGGACTGCCAAAGCGCAGAATAGGCGCGCAGCCCACCGAGTTATGCACGCTCATGATGGTCGAGCAGGCACCGTCGCCAGCGGCAATTTCCTCCAGCGCCAGGGCATAGGTCAGGTAACCGGTATCGCAGCCGCCCCACTGTTCCGGCACCAGCATGCCGAGAAAGCCCAGTTCGCCCATTTCCGCCAGGGCATCAGCGGGAAACTGGTGCTCGCGATCCCACTCGGCGGCAAACGGCAATAGCCGCTGCTGGGCGAATTGACGCGCCATCTCGGCGATCTCACGTTGTTCATCAGTCAGTAGCATGTTCGCCTCCTCAGTCGAGCAACTCGATGGCCACAGCCGTCGCTTCACCACCGCCGATGCAGATGGCCGCTACGCCACGGCGTTGCTGCCGGGCCCGCAGCGCACCCAGCAGGGTGACCAGAATACGGGCGCCCGAGGCGCCAATCGGATGCCCCAGCGCACAGGCGCCACCGTGCACGTTGACCTTCTGCGGATCCAATCCGAGTTCGCGCACGGTCACCATGCTGACCACGGCGAAGGCTTCGTTGATCTCGAACAGATCGACCTCGCCCAGCGACCAGCCGGTGCGATCTTGCAGAGCACGGATGGCACCGATCGGTGCCACTGGAAACAGACCCGGCTCGTCGGCAAAGGCGGCATGCCCACGAATCGCTGCCAGCGGGCGCAGGCCACGGCGCTGCGCTTCGGATTGGCGCATCAGCAGCAAGGCGGCAGCCCCATCGGAGATCGAGCTGGAGTTGGCCGCCGTTACCGTGCCGCCGTCACGGAAAGCGGGCTTGAGATGGGGAATGCGGTTCGGGTCGACCTTGAGCGGCGTTTCATCCGTCTGCATCTGTACCGCACGGCGCCCGACCTGAGCGCTGACGGAGGCCAGCTCTTCGGTAAACAGGCCCTGCTCGACGGCAGCTTGCGCCCGCCGCACTGACTGCAGTGCCCAGGCATCCTGCTCCTCACGGGTGAAGCCGTGGTTCTGGGCGCAGTCTTCGGCGAAGGTGCCCATCAATCGGCCCTTGTCATAGGCGTCTTCCAGGCCATCGAGGAACATGTGGTCAAGTATGCGTCCGTGCCCCATGCGCAAGCCTTGACGGGCCCCGTCCAGCAGATAAGGTGCATTGGACATGCTCTCCATACCGCCAGCCACCACCACATCGACACTGCCGGCAAGTAATCGGTCATGCCCGATGATCGCCGCCTGCATGCCCGAGCCACACATCTTGTTCAATGTGGTGCACACCGTCGACTTGGCCAGCCCGGCAGCCAACGCCGCCTGACGCGCCGGTGCTTGACCCAGGCCGGCGGGTAGCACACAGCCCATCAGCACTTCCTGCACCGCCTCGGCGGGTAGACCGCTGCGTTCGACCGCGGCGCGGATCGCTACCGCGCCCAATTCCGGCGCCGGCACACCGGCCAGCTCACCTTGCAGCGCGCCCATGGGAGTACGCGCGCTACCAACGATGACGATTGGATCCTGTTGCATGCGAACCTCCTCAGCGTGCCGCCATACGCAGGGCGCCGTCGAGACGGATCACCTCGCCATTGAGCATGGGGTTTTCGATGATATGACGCACCAGCGCCGCGTATTCCTCGGGCATACCAAGGCGTGGCGGGAAAGGCACATCCCTGGCCAGGGAATCACGTACTTCCTGGGTCATGCCCGCCATCATCGGCGTTTCGAAGATCCCCGGAGCGATGGTCATGACCCGGATGCCATGGCGCGCCAGTTCCCGCGCTGCCGGCAGGGTCATGCTGACAATGCCGCCCTTGGAGGCGGCATAGGCGGCCTGACCGATCTGGCCATCGTAGGCAGCTACCGAGGCGGTATTGATGATCACCCCGCGCTCGCCTTGCTCATTCGGACCGCCCTGCGCCATTACCTCGGCGACCAGTCGCAGCATATTGAAGCTACCCAGCAGATTGATCCGCAGTGCTCGATCGAAGCTGGCCAGCGCATGGGGGCCGTTACGGCCGAGGATCTTTTCCCCGGGGGCAATCCCGGCGCAGTTGACCAGGCCATGTATCCCACCGAAGTCCCGCTGCGCCGCTGCTACCGCCTCGGCGGCCTGCTGCTCATCGGCAATATCGGCTACATAGCCCCGGGCGCGCTCGCCCAGTTCCTCGACGCGCTGCTGCAAGACAGCGCCATTGAGGTCGACCAGCGCCACCTGGGCGCCCGCGTCGGCCAGCAGAGTAGCGGCCGCTGCGCCCAAACCCGAGGCACCACCGGTGATCATGAAAGTATGGTTGTTCAGCTGCATGTAGGCTCCTGACACGGGCTGAGATATAACCCGTTCACTTTGTTATGCAGCCATTCTGGTACGCCCCCGTCAGCCCCGGCAATGTTCCTTTGGCGCAACCTGTCTGACTGCTTTGGACATTGCGCCGCGGCTCAGCCGTCCCCGAGAATCAGCTGGCGATAATGCCCGGGGTTGGTACCGGTCCACTTGCGAAAGGCCTTGTAGAAGGCGCTGACATCAGCGAACCCGAGCTGCTCGGCGATATCCGCATAGCTGATCGCCGGGTCGGCCAACCAGCGGGTGGCCTGCTCTTGCCGCAGGCTGTCCTTGATCGCCTGGTACTGCAGCCCTTCGGCTGCCAGCCGGCGACGCAGGGTGGACGGTGACATGCACAGGGATCT
>DXBL01000261.1 GCA_019116555.1 Candidatus Pseudomonas excrementavium | reverse complement strand
CGTGGTGGCCGTGATAACCCAGCACCTGACTGATTTCACCGAGTACAGCCGCCAGTTATTGTTACGTGATTCGGGTAAGAGTTCAGGGAAGTAAGTTCCGTTCTGTCAGAGCGAGTTGAGTAGGCTCTCATGTGCCGCCGAGCAGATATAAAGCGACAGCGAGACCTCACCAGTCTCGCTGTCTTGCCCCGGGTTTACGCGTGAGCCGGCTGCGGGGAAGCAACCTTCGCATTACTCCCCAACGCCTGCTCCACCACACCACCAATCATATCCGCCGTAACGGCGCTCAGTGTCCAACCCAAATGGCCATGGCCGGTGTTGTAGAACACGCAGGGCGACTTGCCGCGCCCGACCTTGGGCATCATGTTCGGCATCATCGGGCGTAAGCCGGCCCAGGGCACGACGCTGCGGGTGTTGACGCCGGGGAAGCATTCATTCACCCAATCCACCAGCGGACGAATGCGGTCGGCGCGGATGTCACGGTTGTAGCCATTGAACTCGGCGGTGCCGGCCACGCGGAAGCGGTCATTGCCCAGGCGGCTGGTGACCAGTTTGGTTTCATCGTCGAGCAAGCTGACGGTGGGGGCTGAGGCGCGGCTGATCTCGTCGGTGAGGTTGACGGTGATGGAGTAGCCTTTGACCGGGTAGATGTTTACCCGGTCGCCCAGTTGGGTTGCCAAGTCGCGGCTGGCGGTACCGGCGCAGACCACTACGCCGTCAAAATGCTGCGTCTCGTCGCCGGCATTGCTGCCAGTGGTCACGCTGGCGCGCTTGCCGTCGGTGGCGACTGCTTTCACGTCCTGGTTGTAAAGGCAGCGCACGCCGAGCCGATCAATAGCCGCCGCCAGGCCGTTGGTGAACGTGTGGATGTCGCCAGTGGAGTCGCATTCGGTGAAGTAACCGCCGTAATACTGGCCGGCCAGGGTGGGCTCGATGCTGCGCATTTCTTCGGGCGTTACGCTGCGCCGTGGCAGGCCCCCTTTGGCCAGCAGTTGGGATACCCGCCCGGCATGGTCGAAACCTGCCTTGTCGCGGTAAATGTGCAGGATGCCTTTTTTCTTCAGGTCGAAGTCGATGCCTTCTTCTTCGGCCCAGGCAAACAGATGCTCACGCGCGGCTACTGCCAGGCGTGCGGTTTCGATAGTGTTCTGGTTGTAGCTGGGGATCGAGCCGATGAATTCGGCGAACCAGGAAAGCTTGTGCCAGCTGGGCTTGGGATTGACCAGTAGCGGCGCATCGCTCTTGAGCATCCATTTCAGGCCCTTGACGATGGTCGACCAGTGGTTCCAGACCTCGGCATTGGAGGCCGACAGCTGGCCACCATTGGCGAAGGATGTTTCCATGGCGGCGTAGCGGTGTTTTTCGAACAGGGTAACGGCGAAGCCGCGTTTACTCAGGGCGTAGGCGGTGGTGATACCGGTGATCCCGCCACCAACGACAGCAATTGTTTTCATTGTTGTAGCTCCAGTAACGTCAGGGGATTGAGGCCCGTGCGCACCATGCGCGGCGAGCGCCCCCTCTGTTCTGGACCTGAGAGTTTCACGGTTGCGCGCTGCGCTGCCGCTTGCTCCTTCGGTGCGCCCGACGACGTAACGGGCGGCTCTTCAGAGTTTACCGGTGATAGCGGTCCGTTTGCCTGAGAGTTTCCGGGGCGGTTGCTCCTTCGGCGCTGCGGCGATCGAGCCGGCAGTCTCTCCCGATATCACATTGACCCGCTCCGGGTGCGCTATCTGGCGACGCGTGGCGGAGTCATGGGAGGTACATTGCCAGAAAATTGAGGCGATGTAACCCTGGATTGTGCTGAATGCCGTTGACTTGATCCGTTGTCTTCGGAGTTATTCTTTCGTCATTCTCGGCAACAGCCGAGAATCCATGATGCCTGGCTCCGGCGGTGCCGATGGATCCTTCGCCTTCGCCTTCGCCTTCGCCTTCGCCTTCGCCTTCGCGAAGGATGACGTTGTATAGAAAGGGTGACGCTATAGAGAGAGTGAACAGACGCAAATCAATAAACCCACAGCTCCACGCGCCGGTTCTTGTGTCGGCCATCATGATGGGTATTGGCGGCGACTGGCAGATCATCGCCGATGCCGATCACGTCCTTAACGAAGATGCCGCGGCCGGCCAGGGCGGCGCTGACGGTTCTGGCTCGCAGGCGCGACAGCAGCTCGGCGCCTCTGCTTCTCGGGTCACCAAAGCCCACCAAGGTCACTTTGCGCTCGGTCTTGTTTTCAGCCTGCAGGTATTCGAGCAGGCGATCGATATCCTGCCAGGCCTTGTTGTCCAGCCGGGCGCTGCCTTCGCTGAAGCGGATGTTGACCGACAGGCGGCGGGCTTCTTCGGCCAGTTTGCGATAGTCGTCCGGCATATAGGGCTGCGGCGCGATCTGACCGGCTGTGATGTTCTGGCCGACAAAGCCCACCTGGTCCACGATATCCTGCCCGGCCTTGCTCTGCGTGAAGGCGATCAACGCCAGGGCCAGCGGGTTGGTTTCCTCGGGGCTGATGTACATGTATAGCCGGCGGGCCAGCGGGTAGTCCTCCGTGGCCACCAGCGCTTTGCTGGGGTACATGGGGCGAGACTCTCCAGCGGTTATGGCTAACGCCTTGGCCTGCTGTATATAGGCCAGACCGACGAAGCCGACGGCGTTGCGGTCGCTGCTGACAGCACGCGAGAGGTCCGCGTTGGACTCGTAGCGGCGGGCATCCGCGAGCAGATTCATCTGCTTGGGTTTCAGTACCAGGTCCCGGAAGGTCTCCCAGGTACCGGAGTTGCTGTCCCTGGCGTGTACTCTGATGCTGCCCTGCCGCCCGCCGAGCTGCGCCCAATCGGTGACCTGGCCGGAGAATATCTGGGCAATCTGCTCGACGTTCAGGTTATCGAGCGGGTTGTCATGGTGCACGATGATTGCCAGACCATCCAGACCGATGATCTGTTCAGCTTCCTTGCTGAGCATGTCGCCCGCATCTTTCAGTGCTTCGACTTCGCTGTCCTTGATGGGCCGGGAGGCCGCTGCGATCTGGCCGGTGCCGTCGATCAGACCGGTAAAACCGGTGGTGGAGCCGTGGGCGTTCAGGCTGATTTCAATCGGTTCGCCTAAGGCGCTGACGGCAGTGATGCGGTGTTCCTGGGGCTCGGCATTGAGCTGCACGTTGATATCCGTGGCGCCCAGTTCCTGCAGCATGCGTTCGACCAGCAATGGCCCCAGTTGCGCACCTATAGTGTTTGAGCCGTTGATCTGCAACTGCAGCGGTGCGGCCAGGCTTTGAAAAGAGAGGCAGACAAGCCCGGCAAGTGCAAATTTCAATAATCGGGCTGGCAGCCCTGGCGCAATTTTCAACATGTAACTCCCTGTAATGGCGGAACAATCCTCCATTTGGATGGAGGTTTGCTGATAAATGATGCCCTGCTTCCGTTAAGGAATTTTTGCATGGAGCGAATAATGAACTTGTAAGCGGGTCGCCGTTTTGCCTTTACCAGCGCCTCTGGTATGGTCGGAGCTTTTGCTATCGGAGGCTCCATGTCCTTTTACGTTTATCTGTCCGGCGAAATTCATACCGATTGGCGCGATGAAATCCAGCGCGGCGCCGAGGCCAAGGGGCTGGATGTCGTTTTCACCTCGGCGGTGACCGATCACGACGCCAGCGACGCGGCGGGTGACCATCTGGGTGCGGAAGACAACGCCTTCTGGCGCGACCACAA
>DXBL01000260.1 GCA_019116555.1 Candidatus Pseudomonas excrementavium | reverse complement strand
TCCAGGCGCAGCGGCGACATACCGATCAGACCCTCGCGCAGGGCGCTGACATCGCTCTCCGGCGCTTCGACCCGGTCGGTCTGACGGCGAAAGCCCATCCAGTAATAGGGAATATCGCGGGTGTCGCGCCGTGCTTCGATATTCACGCCGCCGATGCTGCCACGGCGTGGTCGGCAGATGGCGACGCCCTTTACCTGTCTGGGTGTCATGGCCGGGAAGTTGACGTTCATCGCGCAATCTTCCGGCCAGCCACGTTGCAGCAACTGGCGTACTACCACCGGACCGAACTGGCGAGCGGTATCCCAATGCGCCGGCACGCCCCGGTGATAGGCCTGGCTCAGGGCAATGGCCGGGATGTTCAGCAGGGTGGCAGTGAGAGCGCCGCCAATGGTGCCGGAAAAGGCCACCGAGTCACTGAAGTTGGCCCCATGGTTGACCCCGGACAGAACCAGGTCCGGTGGCTCGGGCATCAGCTCGGACACGCCCAGCAGAACACAGTCGCTGGGCGTACCGCTGACACTGAAGCGGCGCTCGCCAAAGGTATGCAGGCGCAGCGGGTGGTGCAGGGTGACCGACATGGAGACGCCGCTCTGGTCCAGGTCGGGGGAGACAATCCACACTTCTTCGGCGATCTGTGCAGCGATTTCTTCCATGACCTTGAGGCCAGGCCCGCGCCAGCCATCGTCGTTGGTGAGCAGAACGCGTTTGATGGGTTTGGACATGGAAATACCTTTGAAATTATTGGGTTGTCGAGCGCCGCGGGCCGCGCTCGACCGGGTCGCGCTCGACCGGGTCGCGCTCGACTCGACGACATGAGTCGGTCGGCAGCACCGCAAGCGTAGCGCGGGGGCGCTACACTCCGGACAGGCGTGTCGACCGCGATCCGCGGAATGTCGAGTTCCATCTCGACATGGTGCTGGCCAGAAACTCCGCAGGCCGGGATGGAACCCGGCCTTCCAAGAACCTCGGTTCTCTGCGGGCTTACCTTACTTCCCCTGCGCGATTTCCCAGCCGGTGTCGGCCAGCAGGCTGGCACGTTTGCCAACTTCGAGGGCGTCGGCGTTACTGGCGTTGCCCTGCAATGCCCGGTGATAGACGCCCTGGACGATAGCAGCCAGGCGGAACAGCGAGAACGCGAGGAAGAAGTTCCAGTTGGGGATTTCCGTGCGCCCGGTGAATTCGCAGTACCAGTCCAGCACCTGCTGTTCTTCCGGCACGTTGTAATCCTTGAGATTCAGCCCCTTCAGGCCGCGCATCCCTTCAAAACCGGTGTTCTGGTGATAGGGCAGGCAGCAGTAGGCCAGGTCGGACAGCGGGTGGCCCAGGGTGGCCAGTTCCCAGTCGAGAATGGCGACCACTTCGGGGCGCTCGGGGTGCAGGATCAGGTTGCCGATGCGGAAGTCGCCATGGGCGATAGTGGTGAAGTCATCCTGCGGCGCGTTTTCCGGCAGCCAGGCCATCAGCGCATCCATCGATGGCATGTCACCGGTACGGCTGGCCTCGAACTGGCCGCTCCAGCGCTTGATCTGACGCTGCACATAACCTTCGTGCTTGCCATAGCCATCCAGCCCGACCGCTTTCCAATCGACATTGTGCAGCTTGGCCATGGTCTCGATCATCGAGCGATGGATCGGCATGCGCTGCTCGATGTCCACCTTCTCCAGTAACGGGTGGGAATGTACCCGACCTTCAACGTGATCCATGATGTAGAACGCGGTACCGATCACCTCGGGATCTTCGCACAGCAGGCGAGCGGTGGGCACCGGCACGTCGGTGCTGCCCAGGGCGCTGATCACCTGGTACTCGCGCTCGACCATATGCGCGGACGGCAGCAGCTTGCCCGGCGGCTTCTTGCGCAGCACATAGCGCTTCTCGCCAATGCCCAGCAGGAAGGTCGGGTTGGACTGCCCACCCTGAAACTGTTGAATGGTCATGCCGTGCTCGGCGCCCGGTATGCGTCCTTGCAGGTAGGCGGCCAGTTTCGCTTCATCGAAACGGTGGGCCGGCAGTACATCGATCAGAGTGGCTTCGCTCATATAGAAGATCCGTTATAGCTGATTTTTCTGATTGGATATGAAGCCTGCCACCCCGGCGGCAAATATGCCAGGGGCAGGCCGGCTGCTCGTGGCAACTCAGGTAATGGTATCGCCGCCATCGGCCACGATGGTCTGGCCGGTGACATAGGCGCCGGCTGAGGAAGCGAGGAATAACGCCACGCCGGCGATATCCACCGGCTCGCCGACCCGGCGCAGCGGCAGGGCCTGTTCGACGCGGGTCAGACGGTCCGGATCATCCAGCAGCGCCTGGGCGAAGTCGGTACGGATCAGGCCGGGAGCGATGGAGTTGACGCGGATATTCTGCGGGCCATATTCCAGCGCCAGGTTGCGTGCCAGCCCGGCCTCGGCCGCCTTAGACATGCCGTACACGCCGATATTGGCGCTGGCACGGATACCGGCGATGCTCGACAGCAGCACGATGGAGCCGCCACCCAGGCGGGTCATCTGCGGGATGACCATATTGCACAGCCAGAAGGTGCCTTTGACGTTGGTCGCCATGATCTTGTCGAAGGCCTCGTCGCTGACCTCGGCGGTCGGTCCGTAGACCGGGTTGGTGGCGGCGTTGCACACCAGGATATCGATCTTGCCCCAGGTGTTGATGGTGGTGTCGACCAGATTCTGCAGCTGCGCCTTGTCGCCCACGTGACAGGGGATCGGCATGGCTTCCAGGCCCTGGGCCTGCAGCTCGCCGGCGACCTTCTCGCAGGCATCGGCCTTGCGACTGGAGATGACGACACGGGCGCCGGCCTTGGCGAATTCTTCAGCGATGGAACGACCGATACCCTTGGTCGATCCGGTAATGACGGCGACTTTGCCGGTCAGGTCAAAAAGCGTGCTCATGGGCAGCTCCTCACGAAGATGTATATGAATTGTTCAATCTTGGCTGCTCTTGCGGCCAGCATCGTGCTGACGCGCTCTAAGGAAGGCCGAGTTCCATCTCGGCCAGCGGTATTACATGCAGCTGCGCTGGTCGAGATGGAACTCGACGGGGTCGCCATCGACCTTCCATGGTTCTCAATCCCTGGGAGGGACGAGCACCAGCTCGCTCGCGGAGTTACCGGTTGGCGTGGTGTTGTTGCCGGTCCGCTCATCGAGCTGGTGCTCGACGTTCCCAGGGGGAACGCAATTACAGATACTGCCCCATCTCCAGCTTGGCGATGGCATTCAGGTGCACTTCATCCGGACCATCGGCCAGACGCAGGGTGCGGGCCTTGGCATAGGCCGAGGCGAGGAAGGAATCCTGGCACACACCCTTGGCGCCATGGATCTGGATGGCACGATCGATGACGTTGCACAGCATGGTCGGCGCGACGGCCTTGATCATGGCGATCTGCTGGCGAGCGACCTTGTTGCCGTATTTGTCCATGCTGCGCGCGGCATGCAGGGTCAGCAGGCGGGCCTGGTCGATCTCGCAGCGGGAGCGGGCGATCATTTCCGGCACGCTGCCCAGCTTGTACATCGGCTTGCCGAAGGCAACGCGCTCGGCGGCACGGCGGCACATGGCCTCCAGCGCACGCTCGGCCTGGCCAATGGCACGCATGCAGTGGTGAATCCGGCCTGGCCCAAGGCGGCCCTGGGCAATCTCGAAGCCGCGACCCTCACCCAGCAGGATGTTGGATACCGGCACACGTACGTTCTCATAGCGGATCTCGGCATGGCCGTGGGGCGCATGGTCGTAGCCGAACACATGCAGATCACGGACGATGGTCACACCCGGGGCATCCAGGGGCACCAGGATCATGCTCTGCTGCAGATGCTTGGCTGCGTTCGGGTCAGTCTTGCCCATGACGATGGCGATCTTGCAGTGCTCGTTCATGGCGCCGGAGGACCACCACTTGGTGCCGTTGATCACATATTCGTCGCCATCACGACGGATTTCACATTCGATGTTGGTGGCATCGGAAGAAGCCACGTCGGGCTCGGTCATGGAGAAACAGGAACGGATCTCGCCGGCCAGCAGCGGCTTCAGCCACTTTTCCTTCTGTTCATCATTACCGTAGCGCTCGATGGTTTCCATGTTGCCGGTGTCCGGCGCGTTGCAGTTGAATACCTCACCGGCAAAGGATACGCGGCCCATGATTTCACACAGGTGGGCGTACTCTTCGTTGGTCAGGCCGGCGCCGCGCTCGGACTCGGGCAGGAACAGATTCCACAGGCCCTGGGCTTTTGCTTTCTGCTTCAACTCCTCCAGAATGGCCGGGTGGGACCACTTGCTCTGCTTGACCTGCTCATAAAACAGCGCTTCGTTGGGGTAGATATGCTCATCCATGAAGGCTTCGAGCTGTTGTTTCAGTTCCTGAATTCGCGGGCTGAGATCGAACATAATGGGTCCTTGGGCAGTCGGAGTAGTTTGAACCACAACGTATGTAGTTGGCTGAGGCTGACCTTATAGAGGGACTGACAACGGGAGAAGCATGTCCCATTGCTGGAATGGAGGTGCATAAGCAAGTCTGATAGGTCGGCGGGCGAACCTCGTCGACGATTTTCAAGACCATGGAGGTAAGGATGTTGAAGAGTTTCATCGGCGGTGCTCTGCTGGTTGCTGCCAGCCTGGTTCACGGGCAAACCACAGCGCCGCCGACCGCGACGCCGCCCCGGCTGGAGCCGGAGCAGCAGGAAGTGATAAGGAAGGCCGTAGGCAGCCCTGTCAGGTCGATTTCCAACGTCATGCGTGACGCCGGACGTAACCCCGAGCAGACGCTGGCATTCTTTGCCGTCGAGCCGCAGCACACCATCATCGAGATATGGCCGGGGCAGGGTTGGTACAGCGAGATTCTGGCGCCTCTGGTACGGGACGAAGGAAAGCTGATTGCTGCGCATTTCGATCCCGAGAGCGCGGTCGAGTATTTCCGCAAGTCACTGGCTCAATACCAGGAGAAACTGGCGGATTCGCCCGAGGTCTATGACCAGGTGGAGCTCGCTGTACTCAACTATGATCCCGAGCTGCCTATCGCACCGCCGGAATCGGCCGACCGGGTGCTGACCTTCCGCAATGTGCATAACTGGTTGAGCCAGGGACGGGAAGAGGCGGCTGTGGTCTTCGCCAAGATGCATGCTGCGCTCAAACCCGGTGGGTTGCTGGGGCTGGTCGAGCATCGCGCGCGCATTGGAACGGATCTGGAGACCATGATCAGCTCGGGCTACGTCACTGAGGAGCTGGTGATCGAACTGGCCGAGGAGGCGGGGTTTGAATTGCTGTCACGCAGCCCGGTGAATCAGAATTCCCAGGACACCACCCAGCATCCCGAGGGCGTGTGGACGCTGCCGCCGACCCTGCGTCTCGGTGACGAAAACCGCGCACAGTATCTGGCCATCGGGGAAAGCGATCGGATGACGCTGCTGTTTATCAAGAAGTGAATAAAGACTGGCGGGAACTCATGCTCCCCGCCCAGCCCCTGTGCCTACCTGTTGGCGAAAACTGGTAGGGCTCATGCCGGTCCAGCGGCGGAAGGCCCGGGTGAAGCTGCTCGGATCGAGAAAACCCAGTTCATAGGCGATGCTGGTCAATGAAAGTTGGCCCTCGCCAATCATGCGCATGGCGGTTTCCCGGCGCACCTCGTCTACCA
>DXBL01000259.1 GCA_019116555.1 Candidatus Pseudomonas excrementavium | reverse complement strand
GCAGCGCGGCTCGCCGACGCGGGCGAACAGCAGCCGCAGGTAATCGTAGATCTCGGTAATGGTGCCGACGGTGGAGCGTGGGTTGTGCGAGGTGGATTTCTGTTCGATGGAAATCGCCGGCGACAGTCCCTCGATGTGATCGACGTCGGGCTTTTCCATCATCGACAGGAACTGCCGGGCATAGGCCGAGAGGGATTCGACGTAGCGGCGTTGACCTTCGGCGTACAAGGTATCGAAGGCCAGCGACGACTTGCCCGAGCCGGACAGCCCGGTGATGACGATCAGCTTGTCGCGGGGCAGATCCAGATCGATGTTCTTCAGGTTGTGGGTGCGCGCCCCACGTATCAGAATTGTATCCACAACAGATTACCCGCAGCCAGCAAAGCTCGACAGTATACGTGTTTCGGGGCACTCCCCGCAAAAATCGCCAGCCGAAAGGTCATCCTTCCTGCCACCACCGGGGTGCGTCATCAGGTCATCGCCGGATCGGCATGCGACTCCTGTTTCGACCGCCCAAGCATGCTAAAATGCCGCCTTTTGTCCACCGCAGCGGAGATTTTCATGTACCCGGCAGATTCCATGTCGTCCGACGAGCGCCGCGCGGCCTCGTCTCTGGCTGCGGTGTTCGCCTTCCGCATGCTCGGGCTGTTCATGGTGCTGCCGGTACTGGCGACCTACGGCCAGGAGCTGCAGGGCGCCACGCCTCTGCTGATCGGCATGGCCATCGGCGCCTATGGCATCACCCAGGCGTTTCTGCAGATCCCCTTCGGTATGCTGTCGGACCGTATCGGCCGCAAGCCGGTGATCATCGGCGGATTGTTGCTGTTTGCCCTGGGTGGCCTGGTGGCGGCGCAGGCTGACAGTGTGGTTGGCGTGATTGCCGGGCGGGTTCTGCAGGGCGCTGGCGCCATCGCCGCGGCGATCATGGCGCTGGTCGCCGACCTGACCCGTGACCAGCACCGGACCAAGGCCATGGCCATGATCGGCATGAGCATCGGCCTGTCGTTTGCCGTGGCCATGGTCGCGGGCCCGCTGATTGCCGGTGCGGCCGGTCTGGCCGGCGTGTTCTACACCACCGCGGTGCTGGCGTTGGTCGGCATCGCGCTGATCGCGCTGGTGGTGCCGACGCCAACGCAGGCGTTTCATCATCGCGATGCGGGGGTGACCCGGGGCGCGTTTCTGCCGGCGTTGAGCAACCCTGATCTACTGCGCCTGAACTACGGCATCGCCGTGCTGCATGCGTTGTTGATGGCCTGTTTCGTGGCCATCCCGCTGGCGCTGCAAGAGCAGGCCGGTCTGCCGCGCGAAAGCCACTGGTGGGTCTACCTGACCGCCTTGCTGTTGTCCTTCGTCGGTATGGTGCCGCTGATCATCTACGCCGAGCGGCAACGCAAGATCAAGCGCGTGGTGCTCGGCGCTATTTTGCTGCTGGCGCTGGTGCAGCCGATGATGTGGTTGAGCGCGGCGTCGCTGCCCTGGCTGGTGGCGGCCATCGTATTGTTCTTCATCGCCTTCAACGTGCTGGAGGCGACCCTGCCCTCGCTGCTCAGCAAGATTGCCCCAGCCGGTAGCAAGGGGACGGCCATGGGCATCTATTCCACCAGCCAGTTCGCTGGCGCGGCGCTTGGTGGGGTGTTGGGCGGCGCGGTATATGGCAGTTTCGGCCTGAGCGGGGTGTTCGTCTGTTGTGCATTACTCGCGGTTTCCTGGTTTGCGATTGGTGCTACTATGGCCGAGCCTCCTTACGTGACGAGCTATCGTTTGGCAGTGGACCCAACACTGGTCAGGGATGAAGCATTGCTTCGCAGAGTACTGGACGTACCAGGAGTGGCCGAGGCAATCATCGTGGCTGAGGAAGCAGCCGCTTATATCAAAGTCGATACACAGGTGCTGGATCGCGAGCAGCTGGATCGGGTATTGCACCCGGTTTGAATACACCAGGCACCAGAGGAGAGTGAATATGGCCAGAGGCGTAAACAAAGTAATCCTGATCGGTAACGTGGGCGGCGACCCGGAAGTGCGCTACCTGCCCAACGGCAATGCGGTGGCCAACGTCACCCTGGCTACCTCCGACAGCTGGAAGGACAAGCAGACCGGTCAACAGCAGGAGCGGACCGAATGGCACCGCGTGGTATTCTTCGGTCGCCTGGCGGAAATCGTCGGTGAATATGTGCGCAAGGGCTCCAAGCTCTACATCGAAGGCCGCCTGCAGACCCGCGAGTGGGAAAAGGACGGCGTGAAGCGCTACACCACCGAGATCGTGGTCGACATCGGCGGCCAGATGCAGCTGCTCGACAGTCGCGGCCAGGGTGGCAGCGAAGGCATGGCCCCGCGCGCCCAGCAATCGCGCCCGGCTCCTCAGCGTCAGGCAGCTCCGCAGCAACAACAGCCGGCCCAGCCGCAGGCACAGCAGATGCCGGACTACGACAGCTTCGATGACGATATTCCGTTCTGAGAAACTGCCTCGCGGAAGCTGGACTGGATGTACCCAAAAGCCCTGATTTTCAGGGCTTTTGTTTTATTGGTCAGGAGTGCAGTGCTGGAATATGGAATGCTCACTCATCAGCCACGCTGATACGGCCAGCCCTTGGTTGCTCGCGATGAGGCAATGCCGCTAGCATCATGGTTCCTCGGGCCGCGATTTGCCCGACTGACTATCCAGAACAACAAACGGAGCCATGCATGTCGGAAATCTATTTTGTACGCCACGGTCAGGCTTCATTCGGCTCCAGCAACTACGATCAGCTGTCGGAGCTTGGGCATGAACAGGCGCGTCTGCTGGGGGAGTATTTCCGTGAGCGGGACATGGGCTTCGATCACATCATCACCGGGGACATGGTGCGGCATCGCGAGACGGCAGAGGGCATCTGCGTCGGG
>DXBL01000258.1 GCA_019116555.1 Candidatus Pseudomonas excrementavium | reverse complement strand
GTGCCCACGCCCGAGGAACTGCGCGCCATCGAGGAAGCCAATCGCCCGGTGTGGGTCAACATCTGGTATCAGAAGAGTTTCCAGGTCGGAGTGATCCTGGCCGCCCTGCTGCTGTTGACCGTCATCCTGTTCTTCCAGGACAACTTCGCCCGGCACCCGAATTTCCTGCGCTGGTTGCGCCACGGTTACCTCACCTTCACCGTGGTGTTCATCGGCTGGTATGCATTGGGGCAATTGTCGATCGTCAACGTGCTGACCTTCGCCCATGCGCTGTTCACTGATTTCCGCTGGGAGCTGTTCCTCAGCGACCCGGTGATCTTCATCATCTGGACCTTCACCGCCGCCAGCATCCTGCTGTGAGGCCGCGGCGTGTTCTGCGGCTGGTTGTGCCCCTTCGGGGCATTGCAGGAGCTGATCAACGAGATCGCCCGCAAACTGAAGATTCCCCAGTACGAGCTGCCTTTTGCCGTACATGAACGACTGTGGGCCATCAAGTACATCATCCTGCTGGTGCTGTTCGGCATCTCGCTGGAATCGATGATGATGGCCGAGAAGGCCGCCGAGGTGGAGCCCTTCAAGACCGCCATCACCCTGAAATTCGATCGCCAATGGTGGTTCGTGCTGTATGCGGTGATTCTGCTGGTGATCAACATCTTCACCCGCAAGGTGTTCTGCCGCTACATCTGCCCACTGGGCGCGGCCCTGTCGGTCACCAGTCGCGTACGCCTGTTCGACTGGCTCAAGCGTCGCAAGGAGTGCGGCAATCCCTGCCAGCTTTGCGCCAAGGAGTGTGAGATCCAGGCGATTCACCCCGATGGACATATCAACCACAACGAGTGCCATTACTGCCTCGATTGTCAGATGACCTATCACAACGAGAACAAGTGTCCTCCGCTGATCCTCAAGAACAAGCGCAAGACACGTGGAAAGAAAGCGCCGGACGAGCAGTTGATTCCGGTGGTGCAAGTAGTCGAACCCTGACCCGCAAGGTCAACGAAGATGGCCCAATAAGGAGCTGAACATGAGCGACAACCCCAAAAACCTTCCGGCCAATCCGGAATCCAAAGGACTGAGCCGGCGCGGCTTCCTCGGCGCCAGCGCGATGACCGGGGCGGCGGTAGCGGCTACGGCCTTCGGCGGTGCGGTGATGAGCCGCGAAACCTGGGCCCAGGCGGTCAGTGACGCCCAGAAGAAGGCGCAGGCGAAGATTCATGTCGGCCCCGGCGAGCTGGATACCTACTACGGTTTCTGGTCCGGCGGTCACCAGGGCGAAGTGCGGGTCTTCGGTGTGCCTTCCATGCGCGAACTGATGCGGATCCCGGTATTCAACGTCGATTCGGCCACCGGTTACGGTCTGACCAACGAAAGCCGCGCGGTGCTGGGTGACAGCGCCAAATTCCTCAACGGCGACTGCCACCACCCGCACCTGTCGATGACCGATGGCAAGTACGACGGCAAATACCTGTTCATCAACGACAAGGCCAACAGCCGCGTGGCGCGCATCCGTCTGGACATCATGAAGACGGACAGGATCACCACCGTACCCAACGTGCAGGCCATCCACGGTCTGCGCCTGCAGAAGGTGCCGCATACCAAGTACGTGTTCTGCAACGCCGAGTTCATCATCCCGCATCCGAACGACGGTTCGACCTTCGCCATGGATGACGAGAACAGCTACACCATGTACAACGCGGTCGACGCGGAAACCATGGACGTGGCCTGGCAGGTGATCGTCGACGGCAACCTCGACAACACCGACATGGACTACACCGGCCGCTTCTGCGCCTCCACCTGCTACAACTCGGAGAAGGCCCTCGACCTGGGTGGCACCATGCGCAACGAGCGCGACTGGGTGGTGGTCTTCGACGTTGACGCCATCGAAGCCGAGGTCAAGGCCGGCAACTTCATCACCCTGGGCGACTCCAAGGTGCCGGTGGTCGATGGTCGCAAGAAGGACGGCAAGGACAGCAAGGTCACCCGCTACATTCCGGTGCCGAAGAACCCCCACGGCCTGAACACCTCGCCGGATGGCAAGTACTTCATCGCCGCCGGCAAGCTGTCGCCGACCTGCTCGGTAATCGCCATCGACCGCCTGCCCGACCTGTTCGCCGGCAAGTTCGAAGACCCGCGCGAGGTGATCGTCGCCGAGCCCGAGCTGGGTCTGGGGCCGCTGCATACCACTTTCGACGGTCGCGGCAACGGTTACACCACGCTGTTCATCGACAGCCAGGTGGTCAAGTGGAATATCGAGGAAGCGATCCAGGCCTACAACGGTGAAAGCGTCAATTACATCAAGCAGAAGCTGGATGTGCACTATCAGCCGGGCCATACCCACGCGTCGCTGACCGAAACCTCGGAAGCCGACGGCCAGTGGCTGGTGGTGCTGTCGAAGTTCTCCAAGGACCGTTTCCTGCCGGTTGGCCCGCTGCATCCCGAGAACGACCAGCTGATCGACATCTCCGGAGAGGAAATGATCCTGGTGCATGACGGCCCCACCTTCGCCGAACCGCACGACTGCATCATGGCCCGCCGCGATCAGATCCGCACCAAGAAGATCTGGGATCGTGACGACCCCTATTTCGCCGAGACCGTGAAACGGGCCGAAGCCGATGGCATCAACCTGACCACCGACAGCAAGGTCATTCGCGACGGCAACAAGGTCCGGGTGTACATGGTATCGATGGCACCATCCTTCGGTCTCAATGAGTTCACCGTCAAGCAGGGCGACGAAGTCACTGTCACCATCACCAACATCGACCAGATCGAGGACGTGACCCACGGCTTCGTCATGGTCAACCATGGTGTGAGTATGGAAATCAGCCCGCAGCAGACCTCGTCCATCACCTTCACCGCCGACCGGGCCGGGGTGTACTGGTACTACTGCAGCTGGTTCTGCCATGCTCTGCACATGGAAATGTGCGGTCGCATGCTGGTCGAACCGGCGTAAAGCGGTTGTGGGAGCGGTCTTGGCCGCTCCCACATAAGCCCAGCTCGGATAAAGAAAGAGCCGCGTGAGGCTCGCGCACTCCGGTCTGCGTACCCACCGACAACAGAGCACTCTCAAGCGGCATAAGGAAACAGCATTGTTCAAGCATCAGGCCATACTCTGGGGCCTTTCGGCACTCATGATACTGTGCGGCCTTTCAGCCACTGCTCACGCATCCCTCCAATCAATCGACAGCCTGCCATTGCAGGCCGAAGGTGACAGCTGGATATTGCCCGCGGGGGAATATTCCGGCCAGTTCGTCATCGAAACCCCGATCCACCTGCGTTGTGCCTCTGGCGCCGTAATGCAGTCTGGCGGCCAGGGTAATGCCCTGACCATTCGCGCCGCCGAGGTGACCATCGAAGGCTGTACGTTGCGCAACTGGGGGCGCAACCTGACCGACATGAACGCGGCCATCTTCGTCGAACAGACGGCCAGCAACGTAGTGCTGCGCAACAATCACCTGCGCGGCCAGGGCTTCGGCATCTGGTCGGACAGCACGCGCGATCTGCAGGTCGAGGGCAATCTGATCGAGGGCGATCCCGAGCTGCGCTCCCAGGACCGCGGTAACGGCATCCACCTGATCAATACCAACAACGCCAGCGTCGTCGATAACCGGGTGAAGAATACCCGCGATGGCATCTATCTCGGCAATTCGAACAACAACCTCATTCAGGGCAACCTGATGGAGGATCTGCGCTTCGGCATTCATTACATGTTCTCCCAGAGCAACCGGGTGATCGGCAATACCACACGCCGCACCCGCACCGGCTATGCGCTGATGCAAAGCCGCATGCTGACGGTCGAGGACAACCGCTCCGAGGATGACCGCAACTACGGCATCCTGATGAACTTCATCACCTATTCCACCATCCGCGACAACTTCGTCTCCAACGTCCAGCGCGGCCAGACCGGTGATGACAGCATGATCAAGGGTGGCGAAGGCAAGGCGCTGTTCATCTACAATTCGCTGTTCAACACCATAGAAAACAACCACTTCGAGCGCAGCAACCTGGGCATCCATCTCACCGCCGGTTCGGAGAACAACAAGATCAGCAGCAACGCCTTCATCGGCAATGAGCAGCAGGTCAAGTACGTTGCCACCCGCACCCAGGAATGGTCGGTCGAGGGCCGCGGCAATTACTGGAGCGATTACCTGGGCTGGGACCGCAACGACGACGGCCTGGGCGACGTGCCCTATGAGCCCAACGACAACGTCGATCGCCTGCTGTGGATGTATCCACAGGTGCGGCTGCTGATGAACAGCCCGGCCATTCAACTGCTGCGCTGGGTACAGCGTGCCTTTCCGGTCATCAAGATGCAGGGCGTGCAGGACAGTCATCCGCTGATGCAGTTGCCCACCACCCACCTGACTCAACGAACACAGGAATCCCATTGATGAATGCGGTTGAAATTCGCGGCGTCAGCAAGCGTTACGGCAAGGTGACCGCGCTGCGCCAGCTGGATCTGCAGCTGGAGCCGGGCGAGGTGCTGGGGCTGTTCGGCCACAATGGCGCCGGCAAGACCACCACCATGAAACTCATCCTCGGCCTGCTCACTCCTACCGAAGGTCAGGTGCAGGTGCTGGGCGGCACGCCGAACACGCCGGAAATACGTCGCCAGCTCGGCTATCTGCCGGAAAACGTGATGTTCTATCCGCAGCTGACCGGCCGCGAGACCCTGCATCACTTTGCCCGCATCAAGGGCGCCGCCGGCCAGCAGGCCGATGATCTGCTGGAACAGATCGGGCTGGCCCATGCCGTCGACCGGCGGGTCAAGACCTATTCCAAGGGCATGCGCCAGCGCCTGGGGCTGGCCCAGGCACTGCTCGGCAATCCGCAACTGTTATTGCTCGACGAACCGACCGTGGGGCTGGACCCGATCGCTACCCAGGATCTGTACATTCTCATCGACACCCTGCGCCAGCAGGGCACCAGCGTGGTGCTCTGCTCCCATGTGCTGCCGGGCGTGGAAGCCCACATCAACCGTGCCGCCATCCTCGCCGGCGGTCAGCTGGAAGCCACCGGCACCCTGGTCAGCCTGCGCAGCGAAGCCGGTTTGCCATCGCGCATTCGCGCCAGCGGATTGCAGCATCGCGACCAACTGCTGCAGAGCCTGGACGCCGAGGGCCAAACCTCGCGGCCGCTGGGTAGCGACAGTATCGAACTGGTCGGCAGCAGCAGCGGCAAGATTGCCCTGCTGCGCCAATTGCTGGAACAGGATCAACCCAGCGACATCGAGATCATCCAGCCCTCGCTGGAAGACCTGTACCGCTATTACACCGATCGTGCGAAGCAGGCGCAGGCCGCGGAGGGCAAGGCATGAATCAGATCTGGAATATTGCCCGCAAGGAATTGAGCGACGGCCTGCGCAACCGCTGGCTGCTGGCGATCAGTCTGCTGTTTGCCGCGCTGGCGGTGGGCATTGCCTGGCTCGGCGCGGCGGCCTCAGGGCAATTGGGCTTTACCTCGATCCCGGCGACCATCGCCAGCCTGGCCAGCCTGGCGACCTTCCTGATGCCGTTGATCGCGCTGCTGCTGGCCTATGACGCCATCGTCGGCGAGGACGAGGGCGGCACCCTGATGCTGCTGATGACCTACCCCATCGGCCGCGGCCAGATCCTGCTCGGCAAGTTCGTCGGCCATGGGCTGATCCTGGCCCTGGCGGTGCTGATCGGTTTCGGCTGCGCGGCACTGGCCATCGCCCTGTTGGTCGAAGACATCGAAGTGGGTCTGCTGGCCTGGGCATTCGGCCGCTTCATGCTGTCATCGACCCTGCTGGGCTGGGCGTTTCTGGCGCTGGCCTATCTGCTGAGCAGCATGGTCAGTGAGAAATCCAGCGCCGCCGGGATGGCGCTGGGCGTATGGTTCCTGTTCGTGCTGGTGTTCGATCTGGTGTTGCTGGCCCTGCTGGTGTTCAGCGAAGGCAAATTCAACCCCGAGCTGCTGCCCTGGTTGCTGCTGCTCAACCCGACCGACATCTACCGGCTGATCAACCTGTCCGGCTTCGATGGTGCCAATGCCATCGGCGTGTTGTCATTAGGTGAGGATCTGCCCATTGGCGGCGCTCTGCTCTGGCTGTGCCTGCTGGCCTGGGCCGGCCTGGCGCTGCTGCTGGCCTATATCGCATTCCGGCGTCGTGCCGCCTGACGAGAAAACCAGAATAGGAAAACTGTCATGAACATGAGTTACAAATCTGGCTTGCGTGCCGCTCTGCTGATGTTGTTCGCTCTCACCCTCGCCGCCTGCGGCAAACAGGAGGAGGCGCCGGTGAAGCTGGACCCGGTCGCTTTCCACGAGGCCGATGAATGCCATGTGTGCGGGATGATCATTGCCGACTTCCCGGGCCCGAAAGGCCAGGCGGTGGAGCGCAACGAGGTGAAGAAATTCTGCTCCACGGCGGAAATGCTGAGCTGGTGGCTGCAGCCGGAGAACCGCATTCTGGATGCCCAGCTCTATGTGCATGACATGGGTCAGAGTCATTGGGATCAGCCCGACGATGACCACCTGATCGATGCCCGGGAAGCCTGGTACGTATCCGGCACCCCGTTGAAAGGTGCCATGGGCGCGTCCCTGGCCTCCTTTGCCGACCAGGCCGCCGCCGAGGCATTGGCCGCGGAGCACAACGGCACGGTGCTGCGCTTCGACGAGATCGACCAGGAGTTCCTGCAGCAGGCCGCAGCGGCGCAGCACGGCGATATGCACGAGATGATGCAGCAGGGCGATATGCACGAGATGGGCGACATGATGCAGGGCGACATGCACTGACCAAGATAACCACGCCGGCCATCGTGGCCGGCCAATACGGTAAGGGAGTAATTCGAGATGATGGGTATCAGTATCTGGCAACTTCTGATCATTCTGCTGATCGTGGTCATGCTGTTCGGCACCAAGCGCCTGCGCGGGCTGGGTAACGACGTCGGCAGCGCCATCAGCGGCTTCCGCAAAGCGGTCAGCGACGGCGAAAGCAATCCCCAGGCGCTGGAAGCGGAGAAGCTCAAGAACCAGCAGC